>NZ_SMKB01000213.1:0-12273 GCF_004348575.1 Actinomadura sp. 7K534 | reverse complement strand
CGCCGACACCGTCCGCCTCCCCCAGCCCTACCTGCCGACCGGCCTCGTCTACGACCCCAACGAGGGCGCCGGCGAAGTGCAGACCCCCCTCCTCGGCCGCTCCGCCGACCTCCTCGCCATCGGCGACCGCGTCTGGTTCCGCCACACCAAGGCCGGCGAACTCTGCGAACGCTTCGACACCCTCCACCTGATCGAAGACGACAAGGTAGTGGGCACCGTCCCGACGTATAGGGGCGAGGGCCGCACGTTTCTTTGAAGGGGGCGACCCCCTTCGACCCCCGCGCCGAGCCGGTCGATCCTCACGCCACTCTTACGGTCTGCCTCGACCGTGCGGGGCGTGCGGTGTCGCTGCGGTCGCCCGGCTCGGCGGGTCGTGCGACCTGCGCTCGCTGCACTCGCTCCGGCCGCCCGACCCGTGGGGTGATCATTCACGTGGGCGGGTCCGGCGACGATCCGGGGGCGCTGCAGGGGTCGGTGGGGACGTAGGTTGGGGGGATGAGCGATGCTCCCTTGATCAGTGTTCGTGGTGAGGCCGTGTTGGAGGTCGAGCCGGAGATCGCGCGGGTGGTGGTGCATGTCCAGTCGCAGGAGTCCGACCGGCGGGACGCGCTCGACCGGCTGACCGAGCGCAACCGGCAGTGCCTTGAGCTGGTCAGGTCGTACGGGGACGCCGTCGAGAAGCTGGAGACGGGCGGGCTGTCGATCGTGCCGCTGCTGAAGTACAAGCGGCGCGAAGGCGACGTCCGCGCTTATCGGGGGACCGTGCAGATCAAGGTCGTCGTCGCGGACTTCGGGGTGCTCGGGGAGCTCGTCACCCGGCTGGGCGACATGGAGCGCACCTACGTGGACGGGCCCGATTGGATGCTGCGGCGGGACAGCGAGGTCTACGCGCGGGCCGCGCGGCAGGCCGCCCACGAGGCCGTCGAGCGGGCGCGCCGGTACGCCGAGGCGCTCGGGTCCCGGCTCACCGGGCTCGTCGAGCTGTCGGACGAGGGGCTCGGCAGGGCCCAGGACGCGGGCGGCCCGGTCACGCTGGCCGCCGCGTACGGGCGGTCCGCCGGGGCGCCCGAGGAGCCCGAGCCGATCGACCTGGAGCCCGCGAAGCAGGTCGTCCGGGCCGCGGTCGAGGCCCGGTTCACCGTGTCGCCGCCCGACCTGGAGCCCCGGTGAAGATCGCGATCATCGGGGCCGGCAGCGGCTACATGCCGGGCGTGATCCGCGGGATCCTGCACCGCGCCGATGACCTGGCGGGCACCGAGCTGGCCTGCCACGACATCGACACCGGGCAGCTGGTGACCATGACGCGGCTGGCCCGCGCCATGTTCTCCGCCAGGGGCGCCGGCATCGCGGTCTCCGCGCACACCGACCTCAAGGCCGCGCTGGACGGCGCGTCGTACGTGTTCACGACGTTCCGTCCGGGCGGGCTCGCGGCGCGCCATCTGGACGAGTCGATCCCGCTCAGGCACGGCGTCGTCGGGCAGGAGACCGCCGGGCCCGGCGGGTTCCTGATGGCGCTGCGCTCCGTGCCCGTCCTGCTGGAGATCGCGGCCGCCGCGCCGGACGCCTGGATCGTCAACTACACCAACCCGACGAACATCGTCACCGACGCCGTCGCCCGCACCACCGGGGCGCACGTCATCGGGCTGTGCGACCAGGCCATCGGGGACACCGAGATGTGGGCCGACCTGCTGGGCCTGCCGTTCGAGGGGCTGGAGGCCGACTGGATCGGACTCAACCACGCCACGTGGGCGCAGCGGCTCCGGCTCGACGGCCGCGAGCTCGACCTGCCGGCGCTGCTGGACGAACTGGAGATCCCGGGCGGCGGTGCGACGCCGTGGCGCGACCCGTCCCGCATGGCCGAACTCGCCAAGACGCTCGGGTTCCTGCCGAACTCCTACGCCAAGTACTACTTCTTCCACGACGACGTGGTCGAGGAGTTGCGCGCGAAGGGCACGACCCGCGCGCAGGACATCCTCGCGATGCTCCCCGCCTACTACGAGCAGGTCGCCGCCGAGTCGCGGAAGGCCGACCCCGACCCGTCCCGCGAGCGCGGCGGCGGGGAGCACGGCGAGTTCGCCGTGGACGTCATCTGCGCCCTGCACCGCGACGAGGGCCGCCGGATGATCGTCAACACGCGCAACAACGGCGCGATCTCCTCGCTGGACGCCGACGCGATCGTCGAGGTCCCCTCGCTCGTCGGGCGCGCCGGGCCGGTCCCGCTGACGATGGGCCCGCTCCCCGGGCCGGTGCGCGGGCTCACCCAGGCGATCCACGCCTACGAGCGGCTCGCGTCCGAGGCGGCCGTCACCGGCGACCGCCGGACCGCCCTGCAGGCCCTCATGGCGCACCCGTTCGTGCGCGGCAAGCACACCGCGGAGAAGATACTGGACGAGGGGCTCGCCGCTCACCGCGACCACCTGCCGCAATTCACCTGACCGTGACCTCGTCCGCCTGAACGGGGGGCGCCCCTGACCCGTACCCAATGGTGTGGGAGGAACGGACTGCGGGGAGTACCGCATCGGCCTCGGCGTCTACGCCCTCGGACGACTGCCCGGCGACGAGGCCGACGAGCTGTCGGCGCATCTGCGCGACTGCCCGTCCTGCCGCGCGGAACTCGCCGAGCTGCGCGACGTGGCCGAGCTGCTCGCCCGCAGCGTCCCGCAGCCGCCCGGCCACGGCCCCGTCACGCGAAGAGGCGCCGGCCGCAGACCGCGGACCGGCGCCTCCCTGAACGGCCTCAACGGCGCCTGCGCCTACGGCTCCAGAGGACCAGGGCGGCCACGGTGACGGCGGCGCCGACGCCCGCCAGCACCACGCGCTTGTCGACCCCGCCGCGCTCCGGGTCGTCGTCCGCGGGCGCGCCGATCATCGCGCCGACGGCCTTGGCGACCTGACCCGCCTCCTCTTTCAGCCGGTCGGCGCCCCGCCGCGCGACGTTCTTCGGATTCGTCCGGTCGGCGATCTCGTCGACCGTGCGTGCGAGCTCCTGGACGTTGCGCTCTATGTACCTTTCCAGCGCCTCCGGGTCGCTGGGCCTGTCGTCCATGCCGTGTCCTTATCGTGTGGGGCGAAACCGTGACCAGCGAAGCATGATCCGGACAGTCTCGCAGGTCTTCCCCCGGAACGCCCGCCGCACCCCCGGCCCGGTACGGTTGGAGGCACCATCCGAGCGAAAGGCGGGACAGGGTGTCCGAGCGGCTGCAGCCGGGCGACGTCGCCCCCGAGTTCGAGCTTCCCGACGCCGACGGGTCCCCGGTGTCGCTGGCCGCGCTGCGCGGCAAGCGCGTGATCCTGTACTTCTACCCGGCGGCCATGACCCCCGGCTGCACCAAGGAGTCGGTCGACTTCGAGGGCAGCCTCGGCGACCTCGACGCCGCGGGCGTCACGGTCGTGGGCGTCTCCCCCGACAAGCCCGCCAAGCTCGCGAAGTTCCGGGAGAAGGAGGGCCTGACCTTCCCGCTGCTCTCCGACCCGGACGCCGAGGTCCTGAAGGCGTACGGCGCGTACGGGGAGAAGAAGCTGTACGGCAAGGTCGTCGTCGGCGTGATCCGGTCCACGTTCCTCATCGACGCCGACGGCAAGATCGAGAAGGCGTACTACAACGTGAAGGCCACCGGCCACGTGGACCGCCTCCGCCGCGACCTCGGGATCTGAACCGGAGACGCGAAGGGACCGGCCCGAGTGGCGGGCCGGTCTTCGCAGGTGGAGGGTGTGCGGGCGGGGGGATTCGAACCCCCACGGTGTCTCCACCAACAGGACCTAAACCTGCCGCGTATACCTGGTTTCGCCACGCCCGCCTGCGCCTCCCACCGGAGGCGCGTTCAGCTTAGCGGCTCGGTCCGCGGGGTGTGGGTGGTCGCCGTTCGCGGGAGGTGCGGCAGCGAACGCCGTCCGGGCACGGCGGCCGCGGGACAGCGCGGCCACCGCGACGGCGGTGCCGGCGAGCGCGATCGCGGCGGTCAGCATCGCCGACTGGACGCCCGCGGCGAACGCCGTCCGGGCCTCCGCCGCGATCCCGGGCCCGGCCCGCAGCGCCATCGCGAGGGACTCCTTCGCCTGCTCGGCGACGGGCGCCGGCACGCCCTCCAGGGCCAGGTCCGCGCGGTAGCCGGACTGGAGGACGCTGCCGAGGACGGCGATGCCGAGCGCCCCGCCGAGCTCCCTGGCCAGGTCGTTCACCGCCGACCCGACGCCCTGCTTGTCGCGGGGCAGCGCGTCGATGATCGCGGCCGTGGCGGGGGTCATCGCGAGGCCCATGCCGACGCCGAGCGGGAGCAGGCCCGCCAGCAGGAGCCAGTAGCCGCTGGTCTCGTCGAGCAGGGAGAAGACCAGCAGCGCCGCGCTCACCAGCAGCAGCCCGGCGGTGATGACGCGGGGCGGGCCGAACCGGGCGGCCAGCCGGGGCGCGACGACCCGGGCGGACGGCATCATCGCGAGCGCCATCGGCACGAGGCTCAGCGCGCCGACCAGCGCGCTGTCGCCCTTCACCAGCTGCAGGTACTGCAGGACGATGAAGATGAACCCGAAGAAGGCGAAGAACTGCAGCGTGATCGACAGCGTCCCGGCGGAGAACGGCCGGATGCGGAAGAGCCGCGGGTCCAGCAGCGGGTGCGGCCGCCGCAGCTCCCAGGCGACGAAGCCGGCGAGGACGAGGACGCCCGCGGCGAGGCCCGCGAGGGTCCGGACGCTCGCCCAGCCCGCGACGGGCGCCTCGATGATCGAGTAGACGAGCAGGCCCAGCCCCGCGACGGTGATGGCGGCACCGGTGAGGTCCAGCTTCGGCGCGTCCGGCTCGGCGGACTCGGGGACGGCCGCGAGCGTCGCGACGAGCGCGGCCGCCGCCAGCACGACGTTCAGCACGAACACCGAGCGCCATGACCAGAACTCCAGCAGCGTGCCCGAGGCGAGCAGCCCGAAGACGGCGCTCGCCCCGGCGACGCCCGCCCACATGCCGACCGCCCGGGTGCGCGCCTCCGCGGCGAACGTCGAGGTGATCGTGGACAGCGTGGCGGGCATGACGAGGGCGGCGCCGACGCCGAGCACGCCGCGCATCGCGATCAGCCAGTTCGGGTCGCTGACCAGCGCGGCGGCGGCCGAGCCCGCGCCGAAGACGACGAGCCCGGCGGTGAGGGCGCGGCGGCGCCCGTAGCGGTCGCCGATGGCGCCGCCGAGCAGCAGCAGCGCCGCGAAGACGAGCGCGTACGCGTCGATGATCCACGCCAGTTCCGTCTGCCCGGCGCCGGTGTCGCGGGCGATGGACGGGACGGCGGTGTTGAGGGACGCCACGGCGGACACCACCGTGGCGAGGGAGAGCATCACGGTGGGCAGGACCGCGCGGTGCGCGGTCCGCCCCTCCGGAGTGACGGCGGCCATGGCGAGCCTCCTAGTGCGTCTTCTCTCTTCGGCCACCTCGAACCTGGCCGCCGCACCGGCTATATTTCAACTGTGATGAATAAGTCGGGGGCCTCGCGCGGGCGGCGGCGCGGGAGCCCGGACACCCGGCGGGAGATCCTCGCGGTGGCCCGCCGCCGGTTCCTGTCCGACGGCTACGGGCCCGTCACGATGCGCTCCATCGCCGCCGAGGCGGGCGTCGACGCCGCGCTGATCAGCTACTTCTTCGGATCGAAGAAGGGGCTGTTCGGCGCGGTGCTGGGCCTGGTCGCCAACCCGCCGGAGGTGCTCGCGGGCGCGCTCCCCGGCGACCCCGCGACGCTGCCCGAACGCGTCCTGCGCGCGCTGCTCACCGCGTGGGACGACCCCGAGGGCGGCCGCCCGCTCGTGCTCATGGTGCGGGCGGCGGCGCAGGAGCCCGAGCTCGGACGGCTGCTGCAGGAGATCGTCCAGGACGAGCTGGTCGGCCGCATCGCCGACCACCTCGCCGGCACGGGCGCGGTGACCGCCGACGTCCGGGGCCGGGCGGGCGTGTTCGGCGCGCAGCTCGCCGGCGTCATCTTCACGCGCCATCTCCTCGGCGTGGAACCGGTCGCGTCGATGCCGCGCGATGAATTGGTCGCGCGGCTCGCGCCCGGTCTGCGCGCGGTGCTGTACGGGCCGCCGCGCCGGTCCCGGCCCCGGCCCGGCGCCCCGGCGGGCCGGCGGGCGCGCGGGCGCCCCGGGTAACGGACGGGTCCGCGCCGGGATTGCGGACAAAGGCCCATGAGTTCGGCCGCATTATTCTGAAAAGCGCCCTCGGCAGGGCCGCCGCAGGCGGCCTAGGCTTGATGGGTCCACCCGTCGGCACGGTCGGTGACGCCATGATCACGAGTTCGCCGGGGAACGTCGTGAACACGTCCTTCACGCACCGCCTGCTGCCCTACGACGGGGCGGACCGGTTCCTCGACGGCGCCCTCCCCTTCCTGGCGGACGGGCTCGCCGCGGGCGACCGCGTCGTCGCCGTCTGCGGGACGGGGCAGGAGATGCTGCTGCGCGACGCCCTCGGCCCCGCCGACTCCGGCGTCGAGTTCCACGAACCGCGCGACTGGTACCGCCACCCCGCGCGGACGCTGGCCGACTGCCTGAGCGCGGCCGACGACGCCACCGGGCGGGGACGCCGGCTGCGCGTGCTCGGCGAGCCGGCGTGGACGTCGCGGCCCCCGCCGGAGGTCGTCGAGTGGCAGCGGATCGAGGCCGTCCTCAACGTCGCGTTCCGCGACACCGGCGCCGCGCTCATGTGCCCGTACTCGGCGTCGCTGCCGGCGGGCATCGTCGCGGCGGCCCGCAAGACCCACCCGGAGACCGTGCGCGGCGGGCGGGCCGTGCCGAACCCCGGTTTCGTCGACCCCTGGTCGTACTGCGCGCAGTGCGACCGCGAGCCGCTGCCCGCGCCGCCGCCGGACGCCGATGAGCTTCAGCTCGACAAGGCCGACCTGTACTGGCTGCGCGCCTACGTCACCGAGTACGCCCGCCAGACGGCGCTTCCCGACGAGGACCTCCAGCGCCTCCTGGTCGCGGTGACCGAGGTCGTGACCAACGCGATGCGGCACGGCGAACCGCCCATCGTCCTGCGCATGTGGACGGAGCCGGGCGCCGCACCGGCCCTCGTCTGCGAGGTCGCCGACGAGGGCCGGTGGGCGCCCGGGACCGGCTACGGGCTCATCCCGCCGCGTCCCGGAGGCACCGCGTCCGGGAGCCGGTTCGGGCTGTGGGCCGTACGGCTCCTGTGCGCGGCCGTCCAGATCAGGACGGGAGAGGGCGGCAGCACCGTCCGGCTCAGGCTCGCGCTCCCCGGCGCGGCCGGCGCCGGACCCCGGACGGAGAGTGAGGGCTTCCGTGCGTTGGGCTTCCAAAACCCTCCGAGCGGCGTACGCTGATGCACACACCACCGATCTCGATGGGCAGGCCATGGAGACACCCTGGTTCGCCGAACGTCCCGTCGGAGAAGTCCGGCCGGGCGATCACGGCTGGCTGGCCTACAGCGGTTCCGAGGAGCGCGACGAGGTCATCGGGACCTTCGTGCGGGAGGGCCTCCGGACCACCGAGAAGGTCGTCTACGTCACCGACGCCCCGGCCCACCGCCTGCCCGGTATCGGTCCCCGGCACGGGATCGACGTGGACGCCTACAGCCGGGCGGGGCAGCTGCGGGTGATCTCGCGGCGGGACGCCTGCCTGGACCGACGGGGCGAGTTCGAGCCCGCCATGATGCTGGACACGCTCGGCCGCGAGGTCGACAAGGCGTTCGACGAGGGCTTCCGCGCCGTCCGCCTCACCACCGACTACAGCTGGCTGCTGAAGCCGCCCGGGCCGCCCGACCTGACCCGCATGCTGGGGTGCGAGCACCGCGTCGGCGACGCGGTGTCGCCGAGCACGATGGCGATGGCGATCTGCCAGATCGACAGGCACGCGCTCCGGCCGGACGAACTCGCCGCCCTCCGTGACACACACGAGGTCCTCGTGGAAGTGAACCCCGAATACGACGACGGGATCCTGAAGATAGTGCGCACGTTCGAACCCGACGGCCTGCGGCTCGAGGGCGAGCTGGACGCGGCGCGGCACTCGGTGTTCGCCGAGAAGCTCGCCCAGGTGAGCACCGACCGCCGCCGCGTCCACCTCGACCTGTCCAGGCTCGGCTTCATCGACCTCGGCGGCCTGCACCTGCTGGCCCGGCACGCCACCGGGCTGCCCGCCGGCGAGCCGCTGGTCCTCGACCACCTGGCGCCCGACGTGGAGAACGTCATCGAGATGGTCGGCTGGCACCGGCTCCCCGGCCTCGTCCGCGGCGGCCGGCGCACCTCCCCGGACCCGGAGGGGATCACCTGATGGCCATGGAGCACAGGGCTTTCCTGTACCGCGGCACCGACGACTTCCTGTCGGTCACCGTGCCCTATCTGAAGGACGGGCTGGCGAGCGGCCAGAGCGTCATCGCCGTCGTCCCCGAACCGAACCTGACCGCGCTCAGGGACGTCTTCGCCGGGCCCGGCCAGCCGATCACGTTCGTCGACTCGGCGAAGTTCTACCGGCATCCCGTCCGCACCCTGCGCGACTACCAGAACGTCGTGAAGCAGAGCGCGCCGCGCCGTGTGTGCGCGCTGGCCGAACCCGTCTGGCAGGGCTGGGACGAGCGGCAGACGCTGGAGTGGATCCGGTACGAGTCACTCATCAACGTGGTGTTCGCGAGTTCCGGCGCGCGTGCGCTGTGCCCGTACGACACCGCCACGCTGCCGCCCCGCGTCGTCGCGGAGGCGAAACGGACGCACCCCCTGCTGCTCTCGTCCGGGCACGAGGACCTGAACCACGAGTACGTCGACCCGGTGACGTTCGGGACGGCCTGCGACCGCGGCCCGCGCACCGGCCGTCCCCGCGACGCCGAGTACCTCCCCGTCGGCGGCGCCGACCTGCACGTCCTGCGGGTGTTCGTCGGCGAGCGCGCCGCCCGGCACGGCCTCCCGAAGCGGCCGGCGCAGAACCTCGTCACGGCCGCGAACGAGGTCGCGGCGAACGCGCTGCAGCACGGCACGCCCCCGGCCGGCCTGTGGATCTGGCGGGACGGCGACGACGTCGTCTGCGAGATCGGCGACAACGGCTTCTGGCGCCCGCCCCCCAGCCCGCTGACGGGGTTCATCCCGCCGGACACCGCCCTCCAGCGCGGCTTCGGGCTGTGGACCGTCCGCCTCCTGGTCGACCTGGTGGAGATCCAGGCGGGCTGGGACGGCACCTTCGTCCGGCTGAGCGTCTCCCGCAGCGCCCCGGAGCCCGCCGGGGCCTAGGGCAGGCCGGCGGCGGCGACGATGTCGGCAAGGTCGCGGAACGCCTTGCCGCGGTGGCTGATGGCGTCCTTCTCGTGCGGGGCCATCTCCGCGGTCGTGCGGGTCTCGCCGTCCGGGACGAAGATCGGGTCGTAGCCGAAGCCGCCGGTGCCGCGCGGCTCGCGGAGCAGCGCGCCGCGCATCCGCCCCTCGACGCAGTGCTCGGCGCCGCCGGGGACGACCAGGACGGCCGCGCAGACGAACGCCGCGCCCCGCTGCTCATCGGCCACGTCGGCGACCTGGTCGATCAGCAGCTGGAGATTGGCGAGGTCGCGGTCTCCACCGGCCGCGCCGAACCGTCCCGACCAGCGGGCCGACAGTACGCCGGGCATGCCGTTCAGCGCGTCCACGCACAGGCCGGAGTCGTCCGCGACCGCGGGCAGGCCGGTGAACGCGGCGATCGCGCGGGCCTTGAGCAGCGCGTTGCCCTCGAACGTCAGCTCGGTCTCGGCCACGTCCGGGGCGCCGGGGAACTCGTCCAGGCCGACGATGTCGAGGCCGCCGAGGATCCGCCGCAGCTCGGCGACCTTGCCCCGGTTGTGGCTCGCGAGGACGATCCTGCTCATCGGGCTTGGGCCCCCGCGCCGAGGGCCTCGGCCTGGAGCCGGGTCAGCTCGGCGCAGCCGCCCGCCGCGAGGTCGAGCAGCGCGTCCAGCTCGGAGCGGTCGAACGGGGTGCCCTCGGCGGTGCCCTGCACCTCGACGAACCGCCCGTCGCCGGTGCACACCACGTTCATGTCGGTGCCGGCGGCGGAGTCCTCCTCGTAGCAGAGGTCGAGGCGGGGCTCCCCGTCCACGACGCCGACGCTGATCGCCGACACCGAGGCGATGAGCGGGTCGCCCTTCAGCAGCTTGCGCTCGCGCATCCAGCTCACCGCGTCGGCCAGCGCCACGTACGCGCCGGTGATCGCGGCGGTGCGCGTGCCGCCGTCCGCCTGGAGGACGTCGCAGTCGAGCTGGACGGTGTTCTCCCCGAGCGCCTTGAAGTCGAGGCAGGCCCGGACGGAGCGGCCGATCAGCCGGGAGATCTCGTGGGTGCGCCCGCCGATCCGCCCCTTGACGGACTCGCGGTCGTTGCGGGTGTTGGTGGCGCGGGGCAGCATCGCGTACTCGGCGGTGACCCAGCCGAGGCCGCTGTCGCGGCGCCACCGGGGCACCGAGTCCTGCACGGACGCCGCGCACAGCACCCGGGTCGCGCCGAACTCGATCAGCACCGACCCCTCCGCGTGGTCGAGCCATCCGCGCTGGATGCGGACGGGACGGAGCTGGTCGGGCGCACGGTCATCGGGGCGAGGCATGGCCCCAACCCTAGTGGGCCTCAGAGGGTGTACCGGGCGCCCACGCGGGCCAGCTCGATGTCGCCGCCGTAGGGACTGGCCTTGGCCTCCTTGAGCGAGAGGTCCGCGTCGTTCCACGGCACCAGGTGGGTGAGGACGAGCCGCCCGACCTCGGCGCGGGCGGCGTGCTCCCCGGCCTCGCGGGCGGTCAGGTGCAGCTCAGACGGCAGGCCCGGCCCGTCCAGGAAGGACGCCTCGCACAGGAACAGGTCGGCGCCGGAGGCGATCTCGACCAGGTCGTCGGACGCCCCGGTGTCGCCCGAGTACGCGAGCGTCCTGCCGTTGTGCTCGATGCGGAACGCGTACGCCTCGACCGGGTGCGGCATCAGCGCGGCCGTCACCCGGAACGGTCCGATCTCCTGGGTGCCGCGGCGCAGGGTGCGGAAGTCGAAGGTGCCGCTCATGCCCGGGACGGGATCGAGGTCGTAGGCCCGCGCCATCCGCGCCGCGGTGTCGGCGGGGCCGTACACCGGGATGGGCGGCGGCGGGCCGCCCGGCCGGTAGGTGCGCGCGACCCAGTACCCGCACAGGTCGAGGCAGTGGTCGGCGTGCAGGTGCGAGATGCACACGGCGTCGATCTCGTACAGCGAGCGGAACCGCTGCAGGGACCCGAGCGCGCCGTTGCCGAGGTCGAGCACCAGCGCGTAGCCGTCCGCCTCGATCAGGTAGCTGGACGCGGGGCTGTCCGGCCCCGGGAAACTGCCGGAGCAGCCGATCACAGTGACCCGCACGCTCAACTCCTCCTTTGGATTCCCGAGGAATCAGGTCGTCAGCGCCGTGCCCGGCGTGGTCTCCACGGTCTCCACCGAGCCGATCTCCGGGCCGAGGAACCGGCGGCCGAGCTCGGCGAACACGCCGGGGTCGCCGGTGGCGCGGAACCGGTGCCGCGGCCGCGGCGTCGCCTCGGCGCGGGCAAGCCCCCGATCGTGCAGCACGCGATACACGTCCTTGGCGGTCTCGTCGGCACTTGACACCAGTGTGACCCCGTCGCCGACGACATACGAGATGACACCTGCCAGCAGTGGGTAGTGCGTGCAGCCCAGGATGAGGGTGTCGCACCCTGCGGCCACGATCGGCCGGAGGTAGCCGCGGGCCGCCTCCAGCAGCTCCGGGCCCATCGTCACGCCCGCCTCGACGAACTCGACGAAGCGGGGGCAGGCGGCGCTGACGAGCTCGATGTGCGGCGCGGCGGCGAACGCGTCCTCGTAGGCGCGGCTGTTCACCGTCGCCTCTGTGGCGATCAGCCCCACCCGGCCGTTGGACGTGGCGCGGGCCGCGCGGCGGGTGGCCGGGTTGATCACCTCGACCACCGGGACGTCGTACCGTTCCCGGGCGTCGCGCAGCATCGCCGAGCTGGCGCTGTTGCAGGCGATGACCAGCAGCTTCACGCCCTCGGCGACGAGCCGGTCGAGCATCTCCAGGGCGTAGGCGCGGACCTCCGCGATGGGCCGCGGCCCGTACGGCTGCCGCGCCGAGTCGCCGAGGTAGCTGATCGGCTCGTTCGGCAGCTGGTCGAGGATCGCGCGGGCCACGGTGAGCCCGCCGAAACCGCTGTCGAAGACCCCGATGGCCAACCTGCCGAAGCTGAGGGGCATGGGCGCCTACGAGTTCCTCGGCGCCAACCCCGAGTACGCCGCCGTGTTCTTCCAGGGCATGGGCAGCATCTCGGCCTCGGAGACCGAGCCGGTGCTGGCG
>NZ_SMKB01000212.1:0-12357 GCF_004348575.1 Actinomadura sp. 7K534 | reverse complement strand
ACCCCGCCCCCTGAGACTGCGCCGCCCGGCACCGCGCCGCCCGGCACCGCGCCGCCCGGCACCGCGCCGCCCGGCCCTGCGCGGCCTGGGGCTGTGCTGCCCGGTGCTGCGTGCCGCGACATTGCGCTCGCCGGCACTGCGCTGCGCAGCATTGGGTCCATCGGCGCTGTGAGGGGGGTGCTTGTTCGGAGTGTGGCGTTGAAGCAGCCTGTGTCCAGGTCGCCGCCGAGGCTTACGAACGCGGCGGGTGTCAGTTCTACGATCCTTCCGCGAGGGGAGGTGTCGCACTCCACGCAGCGGTCGCAGTAGCGGGCGGCCACGCAGCCGCACTCCACCACCGGCAGGGAGGCCGCGCGGCCGGTGCACTCGTTGCGGACGGTGATCTCGCTGCCGAGCGACAGGTATGGGAACGGGACGCAGCCGGACGGGGCGTCCGCGCACCCCCCGGCGTCTCCCTCGGAATCGACCGCCGGGTAGGCCGCCCCGTCCGGCGTCCCACCGCCCGCGCCCGCGAACCACGTCGCCGTCCCGCGCAGCACGTCCGGGACGGGCGCGGTGACATCGGGCGGGGCGAGATCATCGGGCCGGTACCCGGGCTGCGACGTGCCCGGACGCACGGCCTGCAGACCGTCCGGAGACCGCACGCAGACCAGGTCGATCAGGTACCCGGGCTCCAGCCGCGGATGCCGGACGAGCACCCGCTCGAAGGCGTGCGGGGGGATCACCACATGGGTCCGCCCCCGGTGCGGACCCATGTCCACCTCTACGGTGGTCCCCCTGCACGCCGCGATCGTGCCGGTGACCCGGCCGATGTCGACCCAGATACGGTCGGCACTGAGCCCGGCCTCCCCCAACCGGACGACCACGTTCCGCCCGGGCCGCAGCGCGGCGAGGCCCCCGCGCCCGCCGTGCCAGACGGTCGTCCCGTCGCCCATCGCCAGCCGTATCTCGATCTCCCCCGGTGCCGGGCGGTCCGGGCGCGACGCCGACAGGATCAGCAGATGCGGGCTCGCGTCCAGGACGGTGCCCGTGATCACGGTCAGCGGGGGTGCCGCCCGCTCCGGGTCGCGCGAGGACGCCGGGAGGACGGCCGCGCGGCGCCGGCGGCGGCTCGCTCCTCGGTGGTGGGGTGGCGACATCGCGAAGCTCCGGTGTTCGATCATTACTGCGGGTCACCGTCAGTGAGACGGTGCGTCAAGGGTCACGTGCGGTGACAGCGCTTGTCGACGGATTTGTCGCGATAAGTCAGCCGGGGGAAGACCTTTGATCTACCTGGGGTGAAGATTATGCTCCGGTTGACCCGGATATATCTTTTATGTGGGACCGTAATTACGATCTACGTGCGATCGTCAGCCATACCGGGAGTGCGCACGGCCGGGGCCGGGGAAAGGCCCGGCCGGGGCGGCTCCACAACCCCTGGTCCGGTGGTGAATTGAACGGTACGCGGCACGAGGAGTTCCGCTCGTACGTGGCGGAGCGCGGGGCCGTGCTGCTGCGGGCCGCGACCCAGCTGACGAGCGATCGCGCCGAGGCCGAGGATCTCCTGCAGGCGGCCTTGGCCAAGACGTACCTGGCCTGGGACCGGATCCAGGACCGCTCCGCCGTGGACGGCTACGTCCGCCGCGCCATGGTCAACACGCAGATCTCCTGGTGGCGGCGCCGGAAACTGGACGTCTACCCGACCGACCGGCTGCCCGACCGCCCCGTCGCCGACGACCACGCACGCCGCTCGGAGATGCGCGACGCGCTGGGCCGCGCACTCCGCCGCCTGCCCGAACGCCAACGCGTCACCGTCATGCTCCGCTACTACGAGGACATGTCCGAACAGGAGATCGCCGATTTCCTGGGAGTCAGCGTAGGAACGGTGAAATCCACGGTCTCCCGAGCCGTGGCCAAACTCCGCGACGAAGAGGGCCTCCGGTAATCACGTCACCGATTGAGCACCTACGGTGACCGCATGGTCAGACGCACGGCCGTCCGCCATTGCCAGAGCCTGCGGTCATCTGGTCCTGGGCGCTTTCGGAGGCTACCTTCTGACTTGTGCGGGATCTCATCGCGTAGCAGTTCGGAGGGCAAGGTTGCCGACGCGTTCCGTGACGATGGCGGCGTTCGAGCGCCGACGGAACCCGCGTGCGCAGCGACACCGGCCCCCACCGCAACCCCGCAACAACCAGAACCGTCGCGATCGCGTCCGAAGGCAGGTTTCGAGCGAAGCAAGAAACCTGATCGCGCAGCGAGCCCCTAGGCGAGCCGGAGCGATGCAGCGATCGCACGCATTGCCCGCCGAAGGAGGGCCCCCAAGGCCCGACGCCAAGGGCAATGCAAATAAACACGGAGGGGCCTCATGTGGAGCACCATGCAGGATTTCCCGCTCACCATCAGGACGATCATGCGCTACGGCGCGGACGTCTTCGGGGACGTCGAGGTGTCCACCTGGACGGGGGACGGGGCGCGGCGCCGTACCTACGCCGAGGTCGGTGAGCGCGCGGCGCGGCTCGCGGGGGCGTTGCGCGGGCTCGGCATAGACGGCGACCAGCGTGTGGCCACGTTCATGTGGAACAACGCCGAGCATCTTGAGGCGTACCTGGCGGTCCCGTCCATGGGCGCCGTTCTCCACACCCTCAACCTGCGGCTGTTCCCCGACCAGCTCGTGTACATCGCGAACCACGCCGAGGACCAGGTCGTCATCGTGGACGGGTCGCTCATCCCGCTGCTCGCGCCGGTGCTGTCGCAGTTGAAGACGGTCCGGCATGTGGTCGTGGTCGGGGCGGGCGACACCGCGCCGCTGGACGGTGCCGGCAAGGAGCTGCACAGCTACGAGGAACTGCTCGCGGCGGCGCCCGCGACGTTCGATTGGCCCGAGCTGGACGAGCGGTCCGCCGCCGCGATGTGCTACACGAGCGGCACGACGGGGAATCCGAAGGGCGTCGTGTACTCGCACCGCTCGGCGTACCTGCATTCGATGGCGACGTGCACCGGCAACGCGATGGGGCTGGGCGCGTCCGACAGCGTCCTGCCGGTGGTGCCGATGTTCCATGCGAACGCCTGGGGGCTGCCTTACGCGGCGGTCATGGCGGGTGCGGCGCTGGTCATGCCGGACCGGTTCCTGCAGGCCGAGCCGCTGGTCCGGCTCATCGAGACCGAGCGTCCGACGATCGCCGGGGCGGTGCCGACGATCTGGGCGGACGTCCTGCGGTACACGAAGGAGCACGGGTCCGACCTCAGCTCGCTGCGGCTGGTGCCGTGCGGCGGGTCGGCGGTGCCGGAGGCGCTGATGCGCGGGTTCGACGAGATCGGTGTCCGGATCGTCCAGGCGTGGGGGATGACGGAGACGTCGCCGGTCGCGACGGTCGCGCACCCGCCGGCCAAGGCGGCCGGGGACGAGGCGTGGCAGGCGCGGATCAGCCAGGGCCGCGTCCTGGCGGGGCTGGAGATGCGGATCGTGGGCGACGGCGACGTCGTCCTGGCCAACGACGGCGAGGCCGTGGGGGAGGTCGAGATCCGCGGGCCGTGGATCACCGCGTCGTACCACCTGGACGAGGACCCCGGGAAGTTCCACGACGGCTGGCTGCGCACCGGTGACGTCGGGACGCTGTCGCCCGGCGGTTTCCTGACGCTCACCGACCGGGCGAAGGACGTCATCAAGTCGGGCGGCGAGTGGATCTCGTCGGTGGAGCTGGAGAACCACCTGATGGCCCACCCGGACATCGTCGAGGCGGCCGTGGTCGGCGTGCCCGACGACCGCTGGCAGGAGCGGCCGCTCGCGTCCGTCGTGGTGCGGGACGGCGCGTCGGTCTCACCGGAGCAGCTGCGGGAGTTCCTGGCCGGCCGGATCGCGAAATGGCAGCTCCCCGAGCGCTGGGCGTTCATCGCCGAAGTCCCGAAGACGAGCGTCGGCAAGTTCGACAAGAAGGTGCTGCGGCGCCGTTATGCGGACGGCGAGCTGGAGGTGCGGCGCGCCGAGTGATCGGCGGTGTCCCGATCCGGCCGGGCCCGGCCGGATCGGGACGCTGACTCGATTCTGACGCCGAGTCATTGATACCGTGATCACGGAGAGAAACGGCATCTCACCCCGGGTCACTATAATGGTGATTTCGGCAGACCATGTGGTGCGGATGGGGTTCACGGGTGTATGCAAGGTGGGCTGATTGTCCGGACGACTCCCATGGGGACGGACCCCTCATGCCGCTGCCGGGAGCGTGAATGCCCAGGTTGTCCCCCACCGTGCACGCCCCCGACCGCTCACTGGTCAAGGGGCTGAACGAAGGCGACGAAACGGCGTTCGCCACGCTCTACGACGAGTACGGTGAGCCCCTTTACGACTACGCCCTGTCGATGACGGGCGACGCGAAAGTCGCCGCCGACATCGTCCACGACACGTTCATCGACGCCGGCCGCCGCGCCCCGCGGATGCGCGACCACCTGCATCTGAGCTCGTGGCTTTACGGGGCGGCCCGCCGCCGCTGCATCCGCCGCGGCCGGGCGAAGGTCCTGTTCTGGGATCGGGAGTCCGAGTTCTCCGACATCCCTTTCCTGGACCGTGCCGAACCGGACGACCCCGTCCCGGAGTGGCCGTCGTCCGACGAACTGCACGGACTGTTCCGCGGCGCCCTCGCCCAGCTGGAGCCGGGCGATCAGGAGGTGCTGCTCCTGGCGTTCCGGCACGGGCTGCGTCCCGGGCGGCTGGGCGCGGCGCTCGGGCTGTCCTCGCGGCGGGCCGCGCTGCGGGTCCGCACCGGACGCGCCGAGCTCGCGGCGGCGCTCCAGAAGGAGATCGACCGCGCCAACCGCGCCTGCGCCTTGGCGGCGGAGCCCGGCGCGGTGGCCGCCCTGGCCGGTGCCACTCTGGACGAACCGGACGAGACCGGCACCCCGTCCGCTCAGCCGGAGCCCGCCGCGCGTCCTGCCGGTGGGAGGCTCAGCCGGGTCCTCCGCCGGCGTCCCCCGGTCCCGCCCGCCGACCCGGAGACCGCGCGGCACGCCGCCGGCTGCGCCCACTGCCGCCGCCGCGGCCGGGTGACCGGCGCCGCGCTGTTCGGGCGGGCGCCCGCCCCGGTGCTGCCGGCCGCGCTGCGGCACCGCGTCATGCACACCGCGACCGACCCCGAGCTCGCCGGCTACCGGGCCGACATCGCCGCCCGCGGCGGCACCCTCACCCCGGCCGGGCTGCCGAGCCAGCCGGACGTGCCGTCGCCGTTCACCCGCCGGTGGCTCTTCACCGGCGGCGGCATGGCGGGCGCGCTGGTCGCCGCGCTGGTCGCCGCGTTCGTCATGGGGCCCGGCATCGGCGGCGCCCCGCTGTCGTGGCCGCCGTTCCGGTCGGAGCCGCAGCCGTCCATCACGCACCAGCCGCCGCCGAACGGGTCGAGCACCGACACGGAGCCGTCCCGGGCGCCCAGTGCGGGCGGACCCGGCCGCTCCGCGCCGCCGCCCGTGCACCCGCAGACGGAGGAGAAGACCCCGCAGGAGTCGGCGGACCCGGCGCAGCCGCCGCCCTCGTCCCCGCCGCCCGCGCAGCCCGGCGCCCTCGTCGTGAACCCCGCCAAGGTCGAGCTCTACGGCACCAAGTCCGCGAGCGTCAGCCTCGCGGCGGAGAGCGGCCCGGTGACGTGGACGGCGATGACGTCGACCAGCCAGCTCGTCCTGTCCGAGATGCAGGGCGGCATCGACGAGGGCGGCACGAGCCAGGTGACGGTCCGGTTGAAGACGTTCATCGTCGGGCTGCCGGGCCAGGGCACCCTGACCTTCACCGACTCCGAGGGCGCGACGCACCAGGTGAAGGTCGTCTGGGGCGTCTCACTCCTGTGACGGCTCGCCGAGGTGGTCCCGGACCATTTCGAGGTGCTCGCCGAGCGCCGCCTGGACGCGGGTCTCCATCGCGCGCGCGATGAACGGCTCGACCACCATCTTCACCAGCGGCCGCATGCGGCGGACCACCGCGGCGACCTCGGTGACCTCCGCGCCGTCCGGGACGGGCTGCCCCTCCAGCCGGTCGAACACGTGCTCCTCGACGAGGTTCACGAACCGGCCCGCGATCACGTCGCAGTCGTCGCGGATCTGCTCGGCTATGTCGAGGACGGAGTCCAGCGGGATCCCGGCGGCGACGAGCTCGGCGCCCACGTGCAGCAGCCGCGGGCTCGGCACCCGGTACTTGTCGCCGTCCGGCTCGATGAGCCCGAGTTCCACGGTCCGGTCCCGCATCCGGGCGACCTCGCGCTCGTCCAGCCCGGCGCCGAAACTCTCGACCAGCTCCTCGAAGGTGGTGGTGCCGGGGATCTCGTCCGACCACGGGTCGGTGAGGACCTTCTCCAGCCCGAGGACCTCCCCGACGTCCTTGCCGGTCTCCCACGCCGTCAGCAGGTCCTTGATGATCGCGAACGTGTAGCCGCGGGCGAGCAGCTTGCCGAGCAGCCGGAGCCGCGCCAGGTGCGAGTCGTCGTAGAGGCCCACCCGGCCTTCGAGCCGGGGCGGCGGCAGCAGCCCGCGGTCCTGGTAGGCGCGGATGTTGCGGACGGTGCTCCCGGCCAGCCGCGCCAGCTCGTCGATTCGGTACTCCGCCATGCCCCGCCTGCGACTCGTCTCACCTTGACCGCCGTGATCTTACTCCGGCACTATTGTTACATCAGTCAATGGCACATAGGGGATGGCGTCATGGGGGAGCCGGACGACATCGAGGAGACCCTCCTCGGCGGCCCCCTGCGCTACACGCGCAAAGAGGTCGAGAGCCTCTCCGGCGTCTCCGACGAGTACGCCCGCAGCATCTGGCAGGCCCTCGGCTTCCCCACCCCGCCCGACGACGAGGTCGCGTTCACCGACGGCGACGTCGCCGCCCTCCAGGAGATCAAAGAACTCCTCGGCACCGACCTCGTCGACGAGGACATGGTCCTCCAGCTCGCCCGCGCCGTCGGGCAGACGATGGGCCGCCTCGCGAGCTGGCTCGGCGACGTCTGGCTGCAGCGCCTCGGCGAGCTGCCGTCCGACGAGCCGGCCGCGGCCGACCTCGTCACCGCCGCCCTCGCCGCCACCGAGGACCTGCGCCCGGCCTTCGAGCGGCTCCTCCTGCACGGCTGGCGCCGCCAGCTCACCGCCGCGGGCATGCGCGCCGCCGCGACGACCGCCGCCGCGCAGGCCGATCCCGCCGCCGGGATCGCGAACCTGGCGGTCGGGTTCGCCGACGTGGTCTCCTTCACCCGGCTGAGCCGCCGCCTCGACAGCGGGGCCCTCGCCGCCTTCGTGGAGCGCTTCGAGGCCGGCACCGCCGAGATCATCGCTCAACTCGGCGGCCGGGTCGTCAAGACCCTCGGCGACGAGGTCCTGTTCGTCACGTCCGAGCCCCGCGCCGCCGCCGACATCGGCCTGCGCATCGCGGAACGCTTCGACGCGGACCCCGACTTCCCCAAGGTCCGCGTCGGCCTCGCCTACGGGGAGGTCATCCAGCGCCTGGGCGACGTGTTCGGCACCCCGGTCAACCTCGCCGCCCGCCTCACGGCCACCGCGCACCCGGGCACGGTCCTCATCGACAACGGCCTCGCGACGGCCCTCCCCAAAGGCGTCTACGACATCTCCGCCCTCCGCCCCCGCCCGCTCCAGGGCCTGGGCCGCGTCCGCCCGTATCGTTTGAAGTCCAGGCCCACTGCGCTCGCCTAGCGGCTCGCTCCGTGACCTGGCCTTGTGCGAGCGCGGCATCGCTTCGCGATCTTCCGGTGAGGCTCGCCTTCGGCGTCGCCTCACCGTCAGGTAACGCGCTCGCGTGCGGGGTTGAGGCTCGCGTGCGGGCTGAGACTTGCGTGCGGATCAGGCGGCGGGGGTCGTGGTGGAGTCCAGGTTTCGGGTCAGCGCCCGCAGGGTGCCGTGCAGGGTCGTCAGTTCTTCGGGGGACAGGCCCGTTGAGTCGAGCATGCGGCGGGGGACGCCCGCGGCGCGGTCGCGGAGGGCCGTGCCCTCGGGGGTCAGGTGGACCGACACCGAGCGTTCGTCCTCGCGGCCGCGGCGGCGTTCCACCAGGCCGGCGTTCTCCAGGCGCTTGATGAGCGGGGAGAGCGTCCCGGAGTCCAGGCGCAGGCGCTCACCGAGCTGCTTGACGGTGAGGTCGCCGGTCTCCCAGAGGACCATCATCGTCAGGTACTGCGGATAGGTGAGCCCGAGGTCCCGCAGCTCTCTCCGGTAGAGCGCGTCGAATGCCCGGGAGGCCGCGTGCAGGGCGAAGCAGACCTGCGCGTCCAGCGTCAGGAGATCGTCGTCGGCCGCCTCGGTCATCCCTCCATCCTACGTTCGCCGGAATCGGGGCGGCGGGAACGCGGGCAGTGCTCCCCGGGCGGGCGGGGAGCACTGCCCTGGAGGTGGGGAGCACCGCCCTGGAGGTCAGTCCCGTCCGACGTCCGAGTGGATCGCGTCGGCGCGGTTCTGGCGGGCGTCCGCCGGGAGCAGGTAGCCCTCCCTCAGGTTGCGGGCGTCGCTCTGCACGACGGCCGCGACGTAGCGGCCGCGGGACGGGTAGAGCGCGTCCAGCCGGGCCTCGTCGAACGGTGCGTGGGTGCCGAAGAGGAAGCAGAAGGTCTCGCCGGAGTTGTCGCCCGTGTTGAGCGCCGTGGGCGCCTCCACCTGGGAGAGCCTGATGCCGCCCTTGGCCAGGCCCAGCGCGTCGCGGGCCTTGCTGCCGTCCGGGTTGAACTGGAGCGGTGGCGCGGACGGCGGTGTGCGTCCCTTCGTCCACCGGACGAGGTGGTCGTAGGACGTGGCGATCACGTGGTGCAGGGGGACGCGGCTGAACGGGGGCGCGTCGCACTGGTACGTGGGCGCCTCGCCCAGGTCGCGGGTCAGGATCGGGCGGCGGTACTCCTGGCCGTGCCAGCCGGAGTGCGCGCTTCCGGCGACCTCCCACCGGCGGAACGTGTCGGTGTCCGGCGGCCGGACGGGCGAGCGGACGTCGGTCTCCGACAGCACGTTGAACACCGGCTCGGGACCGCGCCGCGCCGGGGCGGGGCCGACGATGAAGGCGTAGCCGTCGAAGACCTTCTCGCTCTGCGGAAGGACGGCGTCGTAGTAGGTGGTCATCCGGAACGCCGACTGCGAGGCGCCCACGCCCAGCACCGTGCCGGTCCTGAGTCCGCGTAGCGGCGAGGACGTGCGCAGGGTCTCGGCGACCTGCGCGTAGATGTCGTAGGACAGCTCGTCCCCGGTGAACCGGCCGCCTCCGGTGACGTCCAGGTCGCCGTAGCGGGCGGGGCTCCACTCGGTCAGGTGCTCCACTCCGACCCGCTGCGCGGAGATGCCCGCCCAGGCGTACCCGGCGCGGGTGATCTGGGCCGTGCTCCACAGGGCGTCGAGGTCGTATCCGGCCGTGACGTTCTGCCATTCGGCGATGACCGTGCCGTTGTACCGGTGGGGCCTGGCGGGTTTCCGCACGATGACGCGGGTCTTGTACGGGACGCCGGTCGCGAGCTCCTCGCCGGTGGCGCTGTACGCGGTGGCCTCGCCGGAGACGAAGAACTCCTGTTCCACGTACCCGAGCGAGGCCAGGTCGACGTTCGTGGCCATCCACGGATAGGTGTCGGCGACGTCCGGAGACGACGGGTCCCCGGGTGGCGCACCTGGAATCGGACCCTCCACGACGGTGCCGGGCACGCCTCGCGCATGGGCGGGAGCCGATGCGATGACGAGCCCGGCCGCCGCCATCGATGCCGAGAGCAGCGATGCGGCCAGCAGCCGGGTGAGCGGTGAGAACTGCACGGCGTCCCCTCCACGGGCAGGTGACGGAATCAGCCCATGGTTCCCGCGCTCCCGGGTGGCCGCATCGGCGAAATCACCGGCGGGCCGCCGTGCCGCCGCGTCAGGACGGGCGCATGAGCATGAGGGCGGTGGCCTCGACGACGTGGTCGCCCGCGCCGTCCACCGCCACCCAGCGGTAGTGCTGGATGATCTTGCCACTCCCCGTCTCACTGGACTCGCCCGGGGTCAGCTCGACGTGCAGCGTCGTGCCCGCCTTGACCATCTTCCGGAAGCGCACCTCGCGCAGTTCGATCAGCGCGATGGCGTGGTCGAGCAGCCCCGACTGCTCGACCAGCCCGCCCATCAGCAGCAGGACGCCCTGCCCCGGCAGCGGCGCGCGGGCGCCCTCGGCCCACTCGCGGGGGCCGGGGTTGAACAGCGGGTGGGTGTAGCCGCCGAGGCCGACGAGACCGTCGATCAGGGGCTGGGTGACCTCCACCGGCGGGGTGCTCGACGTCTCGCCGGACGTCGCGGCCGTCATCGGCCGTTCCAGACGGGACGGCGCTTCTCCACGTAGGCCCGGTACCCCTCGTCGGCGTCGGCGACCTCCTCGTGGAAGCGGGTGAACAGCTCGCGTTCGAGGCGCAGGCCGTCCTCCAGCGTCACGTCCGGGGCCGCGTTGATCAGCTGCTTGATGAACGCGGTCACCGCGCGGGAGCGGTCGCCGAGCCTGTCGGTGAGGCGGGTGACCTCGTCCGCCAGCTCCGCCGCCGGGACGCTGGACAGCGCGAGGCCCCAGTCGACCATCTCGGGGCCGGTCAGCCATTGGCCGGCGAGGAGCAGCGCGCGGGCGCGCTGGTCGCCGAGCTTGCGCGGGGCGCGCTGGGACGCGCCCGCGCCGGGCACGACCCCGAAGTCGCTGTGCGTGTCGCCGACCTTGGCGTCGTAGGCGGCGATGACGAAGTCGCAGGCCAGCAGCAGCTCGAAGCCGCCCGCGCGGGTCAGCCCGTTGATCGCGGCGACGCTGGGCAGCGGGAACGCCTCCAGCCGGTCGAGGAACGCGTGCAGCCGGCGGATGAACGGCAGGAACACCCCGGACGGGTCGGCGAAGCAGTCGCCGAGGAAGCCGATGTCCATTCCGACGCAGAACGCCCGGCCCGTCCCGGTGATCACCAGGGAGGACAGCGAGTCGTCGCGCTCGGCGGCGTCGAGGGCGGCGTTCAGGCCGTCGAGGGTCTCCGGGGACAGGCTGTTCATCTGCTCGGGGCTGTTGAGCGTGATGGTCATGACCGAACCGGTCACCTTCGTATCGACCCTGGTCATGAGCGTGCGGCTCCTTCTGTGTCGGTGCGTTCTGTGTCGGTGCGTTGCCGGATGCCGCCGGGATCGGGACTCCGCATCCCGATCACGGCGGCCGCTTGTGCGGGCCTCCTCATGCGGCGCTCACCTTGACCAGGAGCCGTGCGCCGTCGTCGGCCGTGATCGAGGGGCCGTCGAGCCCGGCGGGGATGTGGATGAGCGAGCAGGGTTCCAGGGCGGCGCCGTCGACGGTGACCGTGCCCTCCGTCAGGACCAGGAAGCGCTTGTGGTGCGCGGCCGGGACGGGCCGCGCCCATCCGGCGGGCAGGTCGACGAGCACCGAGACGCCGGGCGCGGCCGCGTTGCTGCTCAGCACCTTGGACCGCAGGCCGGGGACGCCGGGCCCGGCGAGCCGGGTCGCGGTGTCGTCGTGGTCGCGCCACACCATGAACCGGCCCTCCTTGCGGCGGACGTAGCCGCGCGGGCCGATCGGGTCGGACGCGCCGGGGCGGGCGTGGCGTCCCGCCTCCTCGTCGGGGCGCACCACGCGGGAGACGCGGCCGCTCCCGTCGGGCGCCGACTCGCCCTCCATCATCAGGACGCACTCGAAGCCCTCGTCGGACGAGGCAGAGTGCACCCAGCCCGGTGGGCGCCAGAAGTAGTCGCCCGCCTGGAAGTCGCCCTCGGCGGTGAGCGTCGCGCGCCCGCCGAGGAACAGGGCCTCCTCCACGCTGTCGTGGTACGCCTCGGACAGGTCGCGGTAGCCGGGGTCGGTCCGGACGTGGTCGATGCGGCGGGACGTCGCCGGGTCGTTCCAGAGGGCCCGGATCCAGTACTTCGACAGGAGGTCGCCGACGCGGTCCGGGTCGCCGAGGTTCTCCCGGAACGCCGGCTCCATCGAGTCGTACACCTCCCGGCCGCTCACCCACGGCATGGCGGGACCGTCGACGACCGTGACCTCAGCCGACACGCGGCCCCCTCTCGCTGGCGCGAATACATCAGACATAAAGGTAGTCTGCTGTCATGAGATAGTGTCAATGGCCATGAGCCTGGTCGCGGGCGCTTGACACCGCGTTTGCGATACATCAGATTTATAGCCATGCGGGGAGGGGGGAGCGTGCTCGGCAGTACACCGTTCGAGGAGGGCCCGGAACGCGGCGACCTGCGCGACATGGTGGGCGCGCTGCTCGCCCGGGAGCTCCCCGCGGACCGCGCGCTGGCGCTCGACCGCGAGGGACTGTTCGCCGCCGACGCCTGGACGGCGCTCGGCGAGGCCGGGCTGCTCGGCCTGCTGGCCAACGACGCGCTCATCGACCTCGGCCGGGCGCTGGCGGGCCTCACCGCCAAGCC
>NZ_SMKB01000211.1:0-12475 GCF_004348575.1 Actinomadura sp. 7K534 | reverse complement strand
GTGCTGGTCGAGGACGGCGACGTCACCGTCAACACCACGTCCATCGAGATCCCGCCGGACCGGCGCGCCGACGTCGCGGACGAACTGAGCGCCATGGTCGACGGCGGTCTGGACGAACGCCTCCGAGGGCGGCGCACCATCGCCGAGCTCGCGGAGGGCCCGGGAGCCACCATGACGCGGCAGCATTACCAGGCCGAAGGCGAGACGGGGCGGGGCGGTGCCGAACTGGACTTCGGCATCGAGTGGTTCGACTTCGGCACCAGCACGAGCAACCGGAGCATGACCCTGGACGAGGCGCACTACCGCGACCCTGCCACTGGCGAGTGGCAACGGTGGTATTCGTGCGAGCGGAGCCCCGTACCCGGCGTCGAGGGCGGGAACGGAGGAAGCTGATGGTGACGCGAGTGGTCACGGCGATGCTCATCGCCCTGCCGCTCGTCCTCGCGGCCGGTTGCGGCGGGCGGGAGGAGCCGCCCCCGCCCGCCCCCGGCCTGGCGGTCTTCACCGGCAAGGGCTTCACCGTCGGGTATCCGAAGGGCTGGCGGCAGGACCCGGGCAACCGGATCTTCCGCGGCGCCGACCTCGAGGTGCTGCGCCCCGAGCCGCCGCAGCGCCCGCCCCAGGCGTCGTGGTCGGTCTTCACCGAGGAGCGGAAACGCCCGATGGGCCGCATGGTGGACGCGTTCGTCGCCCTGAGCAGGACCGCGCGCGACTTCCGGCTCGTTGAGCGCCGGAAACTCCGGATCCAGGACGCCGACGCGCAACTGGTGCGCAAGTCCTACTCGGCCCCGCACGGCGAGGACGGCTGGACGACGCTCCACCAGACGGACCTGTTCGTCGACCTCGGCGGGTCGGTCGCCGCCGTCCGGATGATCGTGATCGGCGCGGGCGGCGGCCAGGCCGGGCGGTGGATCGACGACGTCGTCGACTCGTTCAGGGTCACGGCGTGAAGGGCGGTCCGGCCGCCGCGGCCGTCCTGGTCCTCGCGGCGCTGCTGATGACCACGCCCACCGGCAGGAGCGGCTTCACCGCGCTCTCGGGCGCCGCCGGGGGGCCGTCCGCCTGGACGGCCTCGCTCCTAGCGGCCGCGTGGCTGTCGGCGGCGGCGTTCGGTACCTGGTTCGGGACCATCCGGATCGGCCGTTTCGCGGACGCCGAGCCGGAGACGGCCGTGTCGGCGGTGCTGGTCGCGCTCGCGCTCGTGCTGGCGGGCCTGCTGGTCTCGTTCGTGACGGCGGGGGACTGGCCCGCCGGCGACGCGCTGCTCGCCATGGCCGCGCTGACGGCCGGTGCGCTCGCCGGGGTCGGCCTGGCCCGGGCGGTCCTGCCGCGGCCGTCCCTCACCCCGGCCGTCCTGGCCGCCACGGCCGGTCTGCTGCTCGCCCTCGCGGCCCGGTTCGTGCTGGCCCGGGTGCTCCCCCCGGAGGTGTTCCTGTCCCCTTCCGGTGCGGTGACCGCCGACGCGGCGGCCGCGTTCCGGGATCTGGACCGCTGGTCGCTCGCGGCGTCCGGCTGCGCGGCGGCCGCGGCGGGCGTGCTCGGCGCGCGGCTGGTGCCGCGCGGCCCCGGTGCGGCGGCGGGCCTGCTGCTGGTGGCCCTGTCCCCGCTCCTGCTGAGGGCCGCGGGCGTCGGCCTGGGGTCGGTCTGGGCCGGCACCACCGTCTGGACGGCCGTTCCGGAGCGGGAGTGGCTGTACCTCCTGGCCGGTGGCGTCGCCGGCACCGTGCTCGCCGCCGTCGTCCCCGGCCGGCCACGAGCCCCCGAACGCTCCGCTGGCGCCGCGCCGCTTCGGCGACGGGGCCGCCTATGAGGCCGGTGCGGGTACGCGGAAGCTGTTCGCCGCCTGTCCCTGACCCCGGTCAGCCGGAATCCTCGGAGGGCTCGCGGGGGCGGCGGATGAGGAACGTGCCGGCGATCACGATCAGGCCGGACACGGCCAGCACCGCCTGGGACGGCTTCATGCCGAGCGGCGTCTCGTCCCAGTGCAGGAGCAGGTCGGCCGCGGCGCCGGCCAGGAGCGCGGCGAGGGCCAGGCCGAACCGCAGGGTCGCGTGGAACGCGGTGAGGGCGAGGTTGCGCCGGTAGCCCTCCAGACCCTGCTGGAGGTAGGTGATGCCGCCGACGAGGGCGGCGGTGGCGGCGGCGCCGAACACCACGGCGCCGGCGAACGCCCACGCCACCGAGGCGATCAAGCCCATCGTCGCGATCACGACGCCCTGGACGACGGTCGCCGTCTTGATCTGCTTCATCAGGTCCCACGTCCCGCGGCGGACGATCATCAGGCCGGTGACCGCGCCGACCCCGAACAGCGCCACCAGGGTCCCGAACCCGATCGGGCCCGCCTCCAGGACGTTCCTGACGAACACCACGCCGAGGGAGAACAGCGCGCCCAGCCCGAGCGCGACGACCGCGATGCCCGGCAGGACCCCGCGCACCACCGGCAGCCGGAGCCCTTCGAGGAACGTGCCCTCCTGCTTCTTCCGGCCCCCGGAAGGCCGCTCCCCGGGGGCGGGGCCGAGGTCGGCGATGGAGCGGATCGCGAGGTAGCACGCCAGGTACGTCAGCGCGTCCAGCCAGAACACCGCGAGGTACCGCCAGTGGCCCTCCCAGCCGAGGGCGTCGGTCGCCCACAGCACCAGCCCGAACACCCCCGCGCCCACCGGGATCATCCCGTAGGAGGTGGCCATCGTGATGCCGTTCGCGATCTCCAGCGTGCCGGTGTCGTGCTCGTTGCCGTGCTTGCGCTCCTCCGGGTCCTCGATGAGGAACGGGATGGAGGCGTCCCGGGCCGGCAGGAACACGAGGGCGGCCAGCTCGATGGCGAACGCCCAGAAGTACACCCACCACAGCAGAGGGACGATGGGCAGCACGAACGCCATGCCCATCATCACCAGGTTGGAGTACATCATCACCTGGCGCCGCCGCCAGTGCGTGACGATCCGCGCGGCGAGCGGTGCGCCGACCGCCGAGGGCAGCAGGCGCAGCACCAGGACGCCGCCGACCGCGGTCGTGGAGTCGCTCAGCTCCAGGACGAAGTACATCAGCGCGAGGGTGCCCATCCAGTCGCCGAGGGAGGAGACCGTCTGGCCCACCATGAGGCGCCAGAAGCCGGGGCGGTTCAGCCGCTCCTTGAGTCCCATGCGGGGCTCACCCTCCGTGCCGCGTCCTCGGTCCGCGTGCCCCGCGGGACCTCCTGGTCGGCGTGGGCGCCGCGCAGGAGGGCGGCGAGCCGGGCGGCGGCCCGGTCCCAGCTCCAGGTCGCGCACACCCAGCGGCGGCCCGCCTCGCCCATGAGGCGGGCGGCGGCCGGGTCGTCCAGCAGGCCGTTCAGCGCGCGTGCCAGCTCGGCCGGACTCGCGGCGTCGACCACGACGCCGGTCTCGCCGCCGACGACCGCCTCTGGGCTGCCCCCGGACCGGCCGACCACGACGGGCAGGCCGGCCGCGGACGCCTCCAGCACCGACAGCCCGAGGCCCTCGACCTGGAGGCCGCGCCGGTCGTCGCGGCACGGCAGGACGAACGCGTCCGCGGCGGCGTAGTAGTGCGGCAGGTCCGCGTCGGGGACCGGCCCGGTGAGCACGACCGTCCCGGGCGCCTCCCGCTCCGCCCGCTCGGTGAGGGGCCGCCGCATCGGGCCCTCCCCGACGAGGACGAGCCGGGCGGCCGGATGGCGCCGGACGAGGGCGGGCCAGGCGTCCAGCAGCCGGTCGTGGCCCTTGCGGCGGACGAGCCGCGACACGCTGACGATGACGGGCCCGTCGCCGAGCCCGTGGTCGCGGCGCACCCCCGCGCCGTCCAGCCCCGGGCGGAACCGGTCAGGGTCGACGGCGCCGGCGAGCTGGACGAGCCGCGTCCGGTCGCCGAGGGCCGCGGCGACCTCCGCGCGGCACGTCTCGGTGAGGAACGTGAGGACGTCGATGGTGCGGGACACGGCGCGCAGCGCGGCGCGGGTCGGCGCGGCCCGGAACCAGCCGATCTCCTGCCCGTGCGTGGACGCGATCAGCCGCTGTACCCCGGCCGCCTTCACCAGCGGCGCGTACATGCCGAACGGCGCGGCGGCGGGAATCCACGCGGCGTGGACGCCGTGCTCGGCGACGAGCCGGCGCAGCCCGCGGAACAGCAGGTAGCCGCGGCGCCGCACGACGGGGAAGCCGAGCCGCGCGTCGAACGCGGCGGCCCCGGGCCAGGAGGGCGCGACGACGACCAGTCGGTCGGCGGGGAGCCTGCGGACGAGCTCCCAGGTGAACGTCTGGACCCCGCCCGGCTCCGGTGGGAAGTGCCCGGTCATCACGAGCGTCCGGGGTATGTCCATGGGACATCCGCTTCCCCGGGAGGGCCGGGCCATGCCGGACGTCCGGCCACACGCGCCCGTGGCCGGACCGGTCGTCAAGGGGTGGGCAAAGGGCGGGTCACAGGTCGGTCGCGATGATCTTCTCGATGTTCCGCTCGGCGAGGGCGGTGATGGTGACGAACGGGTTGACGCTCGTGTTGCCGGGGATCAGCGAGCCGTCGATGGCGTAGAGGCCGGGGTATCCGTGCAGGCGGCCGTAGTTGTCGGTCGCCCGGTTGAGGACGGCGCCGCCGAGCGGGTGGTAGGTGAGGTGGTCGCCCCAGATCTTGTAGACGCCGAACAGGTCGGTCCGGTAGATCGTCCCCTCCTTCCGGTTGATCTTGTCGAAGATCGACTTGGCCATGTCGATGCTGGTCTGCTTCCAGGAGGTCTGCCAGTTCAGGTCGACGCGTCCCGCCCCGGCGTTGTAGGAGAACTCCGCGCGGCGCGGGGTGTCGGTGATCGACAGGTAGAACGAGGCGTAGGTCTCGATCCCGGTGGGCAGCGGCGCGACCTCGGCGAACGCGCCGCCGTCGTCCCAGTTGTCGATGCCGGTGGTGGGGATGGACGACTGGAGCGAGCCGGTCGGGTCCCACATGTGGTTCGCGCGGCCGCACATGACGTTGCCGTTGTCGCCCCACCCCTTGCCGACCTCGCCGTTCAGGTTCGGCAGCTTGCCGGTGGCGCGCATCTTGACCAGCAGCTTGCTGGTGCCGACGCTGCCGGCCGCGAAGAACACGCGGTCGGCGGTGACGGTCTTGGTGGCCGTGACCGCGCCGGTCGTGTCGAGCTGCTCGATGACGACGGTGTACCCGCCGCCGGACGCGGGGGACACCGACGCCACCCGGTGCAGCGGCGAGATCGAGACCCGGCCGGTGGCCTTGGCGCGGGCGAGGTAAGTCTGCTGCAAAGACTTCTTGCCGTGGTTGTTGCCGTAGAGGATCTCGGCCGCGAGCGCCGACTTCGGGACCGTTCCAGCCGCTTCCCCCTCCATGTAGTCGAAGTCGTACACGTTCGGCACGTACATGAAGTCGAAGCCCGACCGCTGGGCGTGCTTCCGCCCGACGCGCGAGTACTGGTAGCACGCGGTGCTGTCGAACCACGACACGTCGATCTCGTTGACGCCGAGCCCGGCGTTGGCGCGCGGGTAGTAGACGTCGTACATCTCGGCCGCGTTGACCGAGGGGAGCACGGAGCTGAACCGCGCCCGCTTCGGCGTGACCGCCATCCCGCCGTTGACGAGGGAGCCGCCGCCGACGCCGCGTCCCTGGTAGACGGTGATGCCGCCGAACTCCTCGGCGTCGAGGATGCCGGTGTAGCGGGGGACGTCCTTGTCCAGCGGGAAGCCGAGGAAGTTGCTGAGGGGCTGCTTCGTCCTCGTCCGCAGCCAGTAGGAGCGGTGGTCGGGCGTCCGGGTGTTGGCGAAGATCTTGCCGTCCGAGCCGGGGGTGTCCCACGCCATCCCCATCTCGACCATGTGCACGCTGACGCCCGCCTGCGCGAGCCGGAGGGCGGCCACGGCGCCGCCGTAGCCGGTGCCGATGACCAGGGCCGGGACGTGCGCCCCGTTGCCGATCGGTCCCGGTGCGGCCGCCGCGGCGCGGCTCGCGTGGCCCAGCACGCTCAGCCCGGCGATAGAACTTGTTCCAACGAGGAAACCGCGGCGGGACAGTCCGCCCGGTCTTTCATTGGGCATGGTGGAGGCGGCCATGTGAACTTCCTCACTCTCGATGAGACTGAAACGTGTTCTACATCGGGATGCAGGCCGCGTCACCGGTTACGTGAAAGTAACTCATGTCCACTTCTGGCAACCAAGCATTTGCTTGGCTTCGGTGCCGGGTTCTGTTACATTCCGCGCATGATCTCCGCGATCGTCTGGGGCACGGGCAATGTCGGCCGGCTCGCCATCCGCGCGGTGGACGCGCATCCGGCGCTGCGACTCACCGGCGTGATCGTCCACGACCCCGGCAAGGCCGGGCGGGACGCCGGCGACCTCGCCGGGCTCGGCCGCGACCTCGGCGTGGCCGCCACCACCGACATCGACGCCGTCCTCGCCACCGGCCCGCAGGCCGTGGTGTACGCGGCGTCCGGCGACATCCGCCCCGACGAGGCCCTCGCCGACATCCTGGGCGCGATCCGGGCCGGGGCCGTGGTCGTCACGCCCGCCCTGTACGCGCTCTACGACCAGCGCAACGCCCCGCCCGAGATGCGGGAGGCGGTACTGGACGCCGTCGCCGAGGGCGGCGGCTCGCTGTTCGTCTCCGGCGTCGACCCCGGCTGGGGCAACGACGTCCTGCCGCTCATGATGAGCGGGCTCGGCGGCACCATCGACGTGGTCCGCTGCCAGGAGATCTTCGACTACACCACCTACGACCAGCCCGACTCCGTCCGGTACCTGGTCGGCATGGGCCAGCCGATGGACTACGAGCCGCCCATGCTCGCCGCGACCGTCCCCACCATGGTGTGGGGCGGGCAGGTCCGGCTGATGGCCCGCGCGCTGGGCGTCGACCTGGACGAGATCCGCGAGACCGTGGACCGCCGCCCCCTGGACGAGACCGTGACCACCAGGTCCATGGGCGACTTCGAGAAGGGCACCCAGGGAGCGGTCCGCTTCGAGGTCCAGGGCATCGTGCAGGGCGAACCCCGCATCGTCATCGAGCACGTCACCCGCATCCACGCGTCCTGCGCGCCCGACTGGCCGAAGCCGCCGGACGGCGACGGCGCGCACCGCGTCATCATCGAGGGCGACCCGCGCATCGAGGTCACCGTCGAGGCCGTCGACGAGCACGGCAACCGCGCCGCGGGCGGCAACGCCACCGCGGTCGGACGCCTCGTCGGCGCGATCGACTGGCTCGTGGACGCCGACCCCGGCCTCTACGACGCCCTCGACGTCCCGCTGCGCCCCGCCGTCGGCAAGCTCGGAGGCACCCGCCCATGAACCTCGACATCCCCGACGGCAAGGACCCGATCCAGTACGCGTGGGGCGAGATGGTCCCCGGCATCGGACCGGCCGCCGCGCACCTGTCCCTCGCCGTCTACGAGCACACCACCCTCGGCCTCCGCGAGTTCGAGGCGGCGCGGCTCCGCGTCGCGCAGATCAACGGCTGCCTGTTCTGCCTCGACTGGCGCACCGACCGGGACGGCGAGAAGGTCGAGGAGGGGTTCGCCGACGCGGTCACCGAGTGGCGCACCACCGACGCCTTCGACGACCGCACCCGCCTCGCCGCCGAGTACGCCGAACGCTACGCCCTCGACCACCACGGCCTGGACGAGGAGTTCTGGGCGCGGATGACCGCCCGCTACAGCCAGCGCGAGATCGTGGAGCTGAGCATGTGCATCGGGTCCTGGCTGGCGTTCGGCCGCCTCAACCGGGTGCTCGGCCTCGACGCCATGTGCGTGATCCCGACGAAACCGTGACTCACTCCTCGTCGATGCGGGTCAGCTTGTCCGGGTTGACGACGGCGTAGATGCCCCGGACGCGGTCGCCGTCCGGGGCGAGGTCGAGGACCATCACGGCGAACGGCGCGTCCTCGCCGAACAGCACCGCCGACGGGTCGCCGTTGACGGTCCGGTAGCGGACGGCGAACTTCTCGTCCCAGCGGCGCCGCGTCGCCGACGTGATCAGGCGCGCCACCTTGTCGCGGCCGCGGACCGGACGCAGCGCCGCGCCGCCCCGGGCCTTGCCGCCGCCGTCCGTCCAGAACGTCACGTCCGGCGCCAGCATGTCGAGCAGCGACTCCAAGTCCCCGCCGAGCGACGCCTGGAGGAAACGCTCGGTCACCTGGCGCTGCACCTTCGGGTCCGCCTGGTAGCGGGGCCGGCGCGCGTGGACGTGCTCCCGCGCCCGGTGCGCGAGCTGCCGGACGGCCGACGGGCTCCGGTCCAGGATCGGGGCGATCTCGGTGTGCGCGTACCCGAACACCTCGTGCAGGACGAACACCGCCCGCTCCAGCGGCGTCAGCGTCTCCAGGACGACGAGCAGCGCCATCGACACCGCCTCGGACCGCTCGGCGGACTCCGCGGCGTCGTCCTCGCCCACCAGCGGTTCGGGCAGCCACGGCCCCACGTACGTCTCCCGCCGCCGGCTGATCTGGGACTGCCGCGTGAGGGCCGTGTTCACCGCGATCCGCACCAGGTAGGCGCGCGGGTTCCCGACCTCCTCGGCGTCCTCGTCCCCGTACCTGGCCGACCACGCCAGCCACGTGTCCTGGAGGACGTCCTCGGTGTCGGCGACGCTGCCGAGCAGGTTGTAGACGACCGAGAACAGCAGCTCCCGGTGATCCGCGAACACCCGCGTCGCGGCGTCCTCGGCGGTGCCTCCGGGCATGGCTCACCTCCCGTGTGCGCTCACCCCCTAGAGTCGCCCAGCCCCCCGGAATGTGACATCCCCGCCCGGATCAGGATGCGGGCCCCGGCGCGGTCACCTTGGTGGAGATCTCGCCGGCGAGCTTGAGCGCCGCCTCGCAGATCTCGCCGGGATCGGGATCGCCGTCGACGCCGTGATCCTCGGTGTAGCGGACGCTGACGATCAGGTTGCTCTTCCGGAAGGCCATCTGGCACACGTCCGGCCTGTCGGGAGACGAGGTGGAGTACGCGTCCGGCCCGAGGCTCGGTTCCTTGCGCTCGACTTCCCCCGAATCCAGGACCGGGGCCGCCATCCGCTTCCGGGCCTCCGCCTCCGCGGACGTCCACCCGTTGGTCTCCGAGATTCGCTGGGTGACGCTGACGCTGCGGAAGGGATCCTCCTTGCTGATCCTCCACTCGCACAAACCCCCGTCGCCTCTTATGACGACCTCCGACTCGGGAGTGGAGAAGGCCGCGGGACGGATGTCGGTGCAGGGGAGAACCTTGGCGAAGTCACCTTGGTCCACCAGTACGCCGCCAGGGTTGATGACCGCCGCCAGGAAGGAGATGAAGACGAGTGCGGCCACGACGATGCACCCCAGCACCGCCCCCAAGGCCACCCTGGCGCCGACCCCAAGGCCGTGCGGCCGCGGGCCGGGCGGCACGGTCTGGGCCACGACCCGGGTGGGCGGCGGGACGGTCGCCTCAAGCGTCCGCGCCTGTGGTTCCCCCGGCACCGCCGTGATGGCGCGGAGGCGCGTGGCGACGGTGCGGGCGTCCGGCGGGCGGTCGTCCGGTTTCTTGGCGAGGAGTTCGGCGACCAGGTGGTCGAGTGCCACGGGGATGTCGGGGTGGGTGTCGCTGACGGCGGGGGCAGGGGTGAGCAGGACGGCATGGAGGAGTTCAGGGACGGTGTCGGCGGTGAAGGGGCGGCGGCCGGTGAGGAGCTGGTAGGCCACGCCGCCGAGGGCGTAGAGGTCGGTGCGGTGGTCGACGGGGGTGTTGCGGTCGAACTGCTCGGGGGCCATGAAGGCGGGGGTGCCGATCATGGCGCTGCCGGTGAGGTCGGTGGTCTGCTCGGCGTAGCGGGCGATGCCGAAGTCGAGGATCTTGGCCCGGTCGCCGTCGAGCAGCATCACGTTGGCGGGTTTGATGTCGCGGTGCACCACACCCTTGGCATGCGCCTCGGCGAGCGCGTCGGCGAGTTGGGCCAGGATCGGCACGGCACGGGCGACGGGGAGCCCTTCGGGGTGCCGGGCGGCGACCGAGGCCAGGTCGGTGCCGTCCAGTAGCTCCATGACCAGGAACAGCGTCCCGTCGCTGCCGCTGTCATGCTCGCTGTCGCCGGGGTCGGTGTCGGTGTCGAACAGCACGGCGATGCCGGGGTGCTGGAGGCTCGCGGCGATCTCGGCCTCGCGCCGGAACCGCGCCACGGCCTGCTCGGACGCGCCGCGCGTGGGCAGCACCTTGATCGCGACCGTGCGGTTCAGCCGCAGGTCCGTCGCCCGCCAGACCTCGCCCATGCCGCCGCGGCCGAGCAGCGCGTCCAGCCGGTACCGCCCCGCCAGCCGCTGCCCGCCGCGCATGAGCCTCCTCGCCTGTACCGCGCCGTCCCCCAGGAATGATCTACGGAAGGCGCGTGGCCGTCCACCGGTCCGGGTTGGCGCCACTTGATGATCACAGAGTGAGCTTCGGATTCGATCCAGCCGTCGTGCAATACCCGGGACAGAGCGCTTTCAGTCGATTACTCTCGGCCACAAAGTCGGTATCAGCTGCACCTCCACCCCCGCCATCCCCCGTTCACCAAGTGCAGAAGGGCCCCGCCATGGCCAGCGACCAGCAAAACCCCGATGCCCTGCGCGTTCACTTCGGCCTGGAGCTGCGTCGGACGCGCCAACGCACGAAGCTGTCCCAGAACGAACTGGCCAAGGCCCTCGGCTGCACCCCGCAGTGGATATGCCAACTGGAGAAGGCCGACAAGACCGTCTCCGAGCAAACGGCCCTCGACCTGGACACCTACTTCAAGACGGACGGATGGGACCGAGACGAAGGCCACTTCCACCGCATCTACCAGACCATCCGCCGCGCCGGGCGCCACCGCGTCCTGCTGCCCGGCTTCGACGCCTACCTGCGCCACGAGAGCAGGGCCATCGGTATTCGGTCCTTTGCCGCCCAGGTCGTCCCCGGTCTGCTTCAGACAGAAGGCTATGCAAGGGGGCTCATGATGCCGGGAGAGTCAGTGGAGACTCTCGACGCCCGTGTGGCTGGACGTATGGAGCGTCAAGCGACGCTTACGCGGCAGAATCCGCCGATGACAATATTCGTACTGGACGAATCAGTGCTGTACCGCCCGGTGGGAGGTCCCAAAGTTATGGTGGAGCAGCTGGACCACCTCATCGGTTTTGAGTCGTCGCTCAATGTGGATGTACGTGTATTGCCTTACGGCCGGGTGGCTCCAGCTGGGTTGGAAGGGGGCTTTATTCTGCTCAACTTCGAGCAGGAGGCCGACCTCATGTACATCGAGGCTGCCGGTGTAGGCCAACTGATCGAGAGCAAGAGCACGATGTTCAAAGCCGGGGTACGGTTCTCTCTGGTGATGGGGGAAGCCCTCTCCCGCACTGAGACCTTCCAGCTCCTGAGCCGGACTCGTGAGGAGTACGCGTGAAGCACCTGAACGTAGAAGTCCTGCAGTGGCGCAAGAGCAGCTACAGCGGCGGCTCTGGCGGCGAGTGCGTGGAGATTGCCGCAACTGAGGACGGCGTCATGGTTCGGGACTCCAAAGATCCGAACGGCCCGACTCTCGGACTGACTACTGCTGCCGCTCGTCACCTGCTCGGCCATCTCCGAGCAGTCGAGGAGTAGTCATATTGCGGGCGTGGCAGTCAGGACCAATCGGGGGCACGAGGCGGCGAACCTCGGCTCGAGAGGGTCCCAAATTCGGGTGCCACGACCATTATGTTAATTGAGGCACCGACACGATTCCGGGCGACCGCGCGGTGGAATCGTCACCTGGGGCGGCCAGTCGGCGCGGGGGTGCGCTTGATCTTGTCGTGGATCTCGGTGGCGAAGTCAAGGGTTGCGTGGCGCAGGTCGGAAGGGTCGAAGAAGCGCTCGGTCGTGGTGAGGCGGACGGTGACGATGAGATTGCTGTCGCGGAAGACCACCGTGTAGTCCTGTATGCCGCCCGATCGGTCGTAGTGGAAGTACGTGTCCTGCCCGGGGTGCGGCTCGGAGTATTTGCGGTCGGTCCAGCCGCCCTTCACCCGTCCCTCGGCCAGGGTCTGCCTCGCGCGCTCGGGTGCGGATCCCCAGAGCTTGGTGCCCACCCTTGACGCGCGGACGCGGAGGTACTGCCGCCCGCGGCGCATCTCGCGTTCCCAGCCGCAGTCGGCGCCGTCGGCGTCGGACCGGAGCCGGCCGGGCTCGGCGTCCGAGAGGGAGGCCGGGCGCAGATCCGAGCAGGAGGGGGCCTCGGAGTGGGCGCCCTCGTCCCCCAGGGCCCCGCCAGGGTTGACCAGCACCACGAGGAAGGCGGCCACGACCAGCGCGGGGATGACCACGAGGAGGGCGACGAACGTCCTGGAGTTCCCGGCCGACTGCCCCGGACTGCGCGTCCGTGATCGCTGGGCGGGCGGTGCCGGTGCGGTCTGCTCAAGGGTCTGTTCGTGCGGGGCAGCGGGGGTGTGTTCGTGCGGGGCGGTGATGGCGCGGAGGCGGGCGGCGACGGTGCGGGCTTCCGGCGGGCGGTCGCCGGGTTTCTTGGCGAGGAGTTCGGCGACGAGGTGGTCGAGTGCCACGGGG
>NZ_SMKB01000210.1:0-12550 GCF_004348575.1 Actinomadura sp. 7K534 | reverse complement strand
GCTCGGGGAGGGGCGGACCTCGGTGGGGACGCGGGTCGAGGTGGAGCACCTCGCGGCCAGCCCGGTCGGCATGCGAGTGACCGTCGAGGCCGTGCTCACGGAGGTCGACGGCGCGCGGCTGGTGTTCGAGTTCGAGGCCACCGACGAGCGGGACGTCGTGGTGGGCAAGGGCCGCGTCGAGCGGATGGTGGTGGATCGGGAGAGGTTCCTGGCGCGACTTCCCCGCGTGGACCGGGGCTAGTACGGCAGGAGGCGGCCGGACGGGGTGCGTAGGTCGGGCGGGCTCGGTTGACGTGGGGGTTTGGGACGCTTGATGAGCTGCTGCCGTGCCATGGTGATCATCTCCCCCCATCGGGGCGGGCTTAACCCGGTGATCGACGCGATGTCGATCCGTAACCCCTAGGACGCGCCCGCGGTACGCGAGGTTCGACGAGCTTATGCGACCGACACTGCCGGTTCGACCGATTTTCAGCGGATGTTCGTCGCCGTCCGTCGCCGGGCGGTCGCTCAGGAGACGATGTCGCGGGAGCGGAAGAGGCGGAACGACAGCGCGAAAAGCACGGCCGCGTAAGCGATGGAGAGGGCCGCGCCCTTGGCCATGCCCGTCCATTGGACCTCGGGTTGGAGGGCGTCCATCCAGGCGTACATCCAGTGGGTCGGGAGGAACTCGCGCCAGGAGCCGAGGGCGGTGACGGCGTCGATGATGTTGCTGAGGATGACGAGGCCGACCGCGCCGCCGACCGCGCCGAGCGGGGAGTCGGTGGTGACGGACAGGAGGAAGGCCAGGGCGGCCACGACGAGCTGGGAGACGAGGGAGTAGCCGACGATGATCGCCATCCGGCCGAGCGCGGTGCCGACCGGGACGGTTCCGCCGGTGGGGAGTACGACGTCGCTCCAGCCGAAGCCGACGGTGCCCGCGAGCAGCGACATCAGCGGGAGGCTGAGCACGGCGAGCACCGCGTAGCCGAGCGCGGCGACGAGTTTCTGGCGCAGGAGGCGCGCGCGGGGCACCGGGGCGGCCAGCAGGTAGCGGAGGGACGCCCAGTTCGCCTCGCTCGCGACGGTGTCGCCGCAGAACAGGGCGACCGCGACGACCAGCAGGAAGCCCGTGGCGACGAACAGGGCGAACAGCGCGAAGTTGAGGGCGCCGGCCGTGGCGACGTCGACCAGGCTGGGCACGCCGTCCGGGGACGGTTCGCCGCCGATCTTGAAGGCCAGCACCAGGACCCACGGGAGGGCGAGCAGGATCCCGAACGCGACCAGGGTGCGGCGCCGCCGGAGCTGCCGGACGGCCTCCACCCGCAGCGGGAGCGTCCGCCGGACGTCGTAGGCGGTCATGGCCCCTCCCCGATGAGCTGCAGGAACGCGTCCTCCAGGCGGCCGGACGCCCCGACGAGCTCCGCGACGGGGCCCGCGGCGACGCGGCGGCCGCCCGCCATGACGACGGCGTGGGTGCAGGTCTGCTCGACCTCGGAGAGCAGGTGGCTGGAGACGATGACCGTCCGCCCGGCCGCGGCGTACCGGACGAGCACCTCCCGCATCTCGCGGATCTGCGGCGGGTCTAGGCCGTTGGTGGGTTCGTCCAGGACGAGGAGGTCGGGGAGCCCGAGCATGGCCTGCGCTATGGCGAGACGCTGCCGCATCCCGTGGGAGTAGGTGCGGACGGCCCGGTCCAGGGCGGAGCCGAGGTCGGCTATCTGCAGCACCTCGTCCATGCGGGCTTCGTCCTGGGGGCGTCCGGTGGCGCGCCAGTAGAGGTCCAGGTTGTCGCGGCCGGACAGGTGGGGGAGGAACCCAGGTCCCTCAACGAAGGAGCCAAGGCGGGCTAGGACGGGTGCGCCGGGAGTGACGTGATGGCCGAAGATGCGGATCTCGCCGGAGTCGGGATGGATAAGGCCCATCAGCATCCGCAGGGTCGTTGTCTTCCCCGCACCGTTCGGGCCGAGCAGCCCTAGCACCTGTCCCTTCTCCACCTGGAAGGACAAGTCGGCAACCGCCAGGTGGCCGTTCTTGTACTTCTTCGTCAGGCCCGTTATCTCCAGCGGAATCTCGCTGTCCTGTTCGTCTCTGCGGCGATGACGTCCCGGTAGGACGATGACGAGCGAGACCACGATGGCGGCCAAGGGGAGAGCCCAGACCCAATGCGGGACGGGTGCGGAGGCCGTCGTCAGTGAAGGCACGGTCGGGACGGTCAGCGGCGACACCACCCGCACCTTGTACGAGGCGGGCTTGGCCGGTGTCGCGAAGCCCATGTCGGTGGTCGCGACGACGAGGCGGATCTGGTGGCCGCGGTCGAAGCGGTGGTCCATCGCGGGGAGCCGCACGGTGACGTCCCCGGACGCCCGGAACGCCGCGGGCAGCCGCCGCGCGAGCGTCGCCGTCCCGCCGGGCGCGACGTCGTACAGCTTCGCGAACAGCGGCCCGTCGCCTTCCACCCTGAGGCGGACGCTCGCGGCACCCGTCAGCTGGACGGGCCGCTCCAGCGGCGCCGTGTCGAACACCGCGGCCTGCCCGGGCATCTCGGTCGGCAACCCCCCACCGGCAGGCCCACCGCCGGCCGGGAGTGATTCCAGCGAGCCGAGTCCGGGCAGCGCGGAGATCGACACGGGGGAGCCGCCGGGGGGATGGTGCACCGTCTGCTCGCCCCCGCCCAGCGGCAGCTCCACCGGATCGCCGGAGAGGCCGGGATATGTCCGGGTCGTCGTCTCCGTCACGACGACCTCCCGGGCGGACGAGTCGAGCCCGCCCGTCCGCGTCACCGTGAAACCGTCCGGCGCCGGCGGCGCGGAGCCCTTGAGCCGCGCGTCGAAGAAGCCGAGGACCATGTCCCCGATCCGCTCCGCCTCGGGGTCGCCGCCGTCGTGGCCGCCCTGGAACCAGACGACCGACACCGGCGCGCCGTTCGCGGCGATCGCGCGGGCGTTGGCGTCGGCGTGCTCCAGCGGGAACAGCGAGTCGGACTGCCCCTGCACGAGCAGCGTCGGCACTCTGATCCGGTCGGCGACCGCCGCCGGGCTCGACCGCCGCAGCGTCTCGATCGCCGACTCGGTGGGCCGGCCCGTCTCCGCGACCTCCTGGTACATCGCGCACAGCGACGGCAGGAAGCGGCCGCACGCCGTCGGCCCGGCGCTGCCGGTGAAGAACAGGCCCGCCCAGAGCTTCTTGAAGACGCCGTCCGCGGGTCCTCCGCCGGCCGCGTCCGGGAACAGCGCGTCCGGGAGGCTGTGCCAGGTGATCATCGGGGCGATGGCGTCGACCCGCCGGTCGTGCGCGGCGGTCAGCAGCGCGATCGCGCCGCCGTACGACCGGCCCGCCATGCCGACGCGCGGGTCGCCGGGGCCGTCCAGCCGGACCTCGGGGCGCCGCGCGAGCCAGTCGACGAGCTGCCGGACGTCCTTGACCTCGTAGTCGGGCGAGTTGAGCGCGATCTCCCCGCCGGAGAGGCCGAACCCGCGCGCCGACCAGGCCAGCACCGCGTATCCGGCGCGGGCGAGGTCGCGGGCCTCGTCCGCCACGTCGGCCTTGCTGCCGCCGAAGCCGTGCGCGAGCATGACCGCCGGTGCCGGGGTGCGGCCGGCGGGCTTGTAGAACGTGGTGTCGAGCGTGACGCGCTGGTCGTCGCGGGGGCCGTCGACCACGGTGATGCGCTGGTCGATGGACCGGACGTGCGGCTCGCCGTCCGCCGCGGCGCCCCAGGCCGCGCACCCGGCGGCGAGCGCGGCGGCCGCCGCGGCCGCGGTCCAGCGCGTGGCGCGCCCCGTCCGGCTCCACCGTGTCCTGAGCGCGCCCCCGGCCTTCATGGTGGACCAGCCTATGCGCGGCCCGCCCCGGCCGTTTCCGTCAGCGGCCGGGCGGCGGGCCGAGGGCGGCGGTGAACATGGCGGTCAGCCGGTCGGTGAGCTCGGCCGGGTCGGCGGCGCGCAGGTCGGTCACGCCGAGCAGGCGCCGGACGGGCGCGCCGCCCATCAGGATCGTGGACGCGAGCAGTGCGCGGGCGCGGGCGTCCGGGCCGGTCAGCTGCGCGGTCATCGGTGCGACGATCACGTCCTCCAGGTAGTGGAGGAGGATCTGCTTGACCTCGGGCTGCCCGGCGGACCGGTCCAGCATCCGGGAGACCGTGGTGACGCGGTCGGGGTCGAGCTGCCGGACGAAGTGCTCCGCCAGCCGCCGCGGCAGCCCCTCGGGATCGCCGGCGATGACCCCGCGCAGTACCGACTCGCCGGCGAGGACCTCCCCGAACAGTGCCGCCTTGGAGCCGAAGTACCGGTTGACCAGGGCCATGTTCGCCTCGGCCCGCGTGGCGATCATGCGGACGGTGACGCCGTCGTAGCCGTGCTCGCCGAACAGGTCGCGGGCGGCGTCCAGGATGCGGCGCCGGGTCGCCTCCCGGTCGCGCTTCGGCCGCCGCGGCGCCCCCGCGCCCGCGCCGGACGTCGGCGTGCGCCCGGCCTCCCCCTCGACCCGCATCTGCGGTACCAGTCCGTTCGTTCCGCTCATCGGTGACCCGCCGGTCCAGCAATCTACCGGTTGCAAGTAAACAAGCGTCTACATAACATACATGTACGACACAGGTAATCAAGTGAGCCGGTTCGCGGGCCGGTATGGGGGCAGAGTGGCTCAAGCGAACGCGGCGTCGTCGCCCGGTCCGGCGGCGAAGCCGGAGGCCGAGCCGGAACCCGGGCAGGGGCCGGTCCGGCCGCAGTACACGCACCGCCAGATCCTGAAGATCCTCTCCGGGCTCATGATGGCGATGCTGACCTCGATGCTCTCGACGTCGGTCATCGCCACGGCGCTGCCGACGATCGTCGGCGACCTCGGCGGCCAGGACAAGCTGTCCTGGGTCGCCAGCGCCGCGCTGCTCACCATGACGGCCTCGACCCCGCTCTGGGGCAAGCTGTCGGACATCGCGGGCCGCAAGCTGATGTTCCAGACCGCCCTGCTCATCTTCGTCGTCGCGTCCATCGGCGCGGGGATGTCGCAGGACATCGGGCAGCTCATCGCGTTCCGCGCGGGCCAGGGCCTCGGCGCGGGCGGGCTCGCCGCGCTGGCCCAGGTGATCCTCGCAGACGTCGTCGAGCCGCGGCAGCGCGGACGCTACGCCGGCTTCATGGGCGCCGTGTTCGGGGTCTCCACCGTCGCGGGCCCGCTGCTCGGCGGCTTCATCGTGGACGCCGACGTCCTCGGCTGGCGCTGGTGCTTCTACGTGTGCGTCCCGATGGCCGTGGTGTCGTTCTTCGTCATCCAGCGGGTGCTGCGGCTGCCGAGGGTGCGCCGCGACACCAGCGTCGACGTGTTCGGCGCGATCACCATCACCGGCAGCGCCGCCATGCTGATGCTGCTGCTGTCCATGGGCGGGACGGAGTTCCCGTGGAACTCGGCGTGGACCTACGCGCTGGGCGGGGTCACCGCCGTCCTGCTCCTGCTCGCGATCGTCGCCGAGCGCCGGGCGCGCGACCCGATCCTGCCGCCCCGGCTGTTCCGCAACCGGATGTTCGTGCTGACGTCGTTCGTCTCGATCTGCGTCGGGATGGCGATGTTCGGCGTGATGATCTACATGCCGCAGTACCTGCAGATCGTCAAGGGGATGAGTCCCACGGCGTCCGGCCTGATGACGCTGCCGCTCGTGCTCGGCATGCTCGTCACCTCCACCGGATCCGGCCACATCGTGACCAGCACCGGCCGCTACAAGATCTTCCCGGTGCTCGGTCTCGGCTGCGTCGTCGTCGGGATGTTCCTGCTGTCGCGGCTGCACACCGGCTCCTCGTCCGTGCTGATCGGCGCGGACCTCGCCGTCCTCGGCATCGGGATGGGCCTGACGCTGCAGATCCTGATCCTCGCCTCGCAGAACGCCGCAGCGCCCGGCGACCTGGCCTCGACGACGTCCGGGGTCTCGTTCTTCCGCAACCTGGGCGGCGCGGTCGGCGTGGCCGCGTTCGGCGCGATACTCACCAACCGGGTCGCGGCCGAGATCGCCTCCGGCCTGCGCGCCGCGGGCATCCGGGCCGAGCCGGGCGGGACCGAGCTCGGGGCGCCGGACGAGATCGCGCGGCTGCCCCAGCCGGTGAAGGACATCGTGCGGGACGCCTTCAGCGGCGCGCTGGAGACCGTCTTCCTCGTCGGGATCCCGGTGGCGGTCCTCGGGTTCGTCGCCGTGCTGGCGATGAAGGAGCTGCCGCTCCGCGGGTCCGCGAGCCGCGGCAAGGGCCCCGCCGCCGCGCCCCCGGTCGAGGACATCACCGCCCGGCACCTGTGAGCGGTGCGGGAGCCCGGCCGCGGGGAGGGTCAGCGGCCCTTCAGCTCGCGGACGAGCCTGTTCGCCGAGGCGCGGTCCGGCGGGCCGGTCACGACGACCTTCCCGTCCAGGATCGCCATGTCGACGCGGGGGAGCGTGACGATCCGGTTCCGCACGACGAACGCGAGGTCCCGCCCGACCGTCGCCCGGGTCAGGTCGGCGAACGCCTTCCGGTCGGCGGGCCGCAGCGTGACCGCCACGTCGTGGCCGCCCGGCTGCACGCGCGACTTCTGGACGCGCAGGTCGGCGACCTTGTGGATCGCGATGCCCTGGGCGAGCCCGTAGCAGGTCGGGCCGGTCCCGGACTGGCCCGTGATGCCCTGCGTCCCGGCCGGGCACTGCCCGGGGGTCGTCTGCGTGACGGGGTAGATGTGCAGCGGCGCGGCCAGCGTGACCGGCTGCGTCCGCATGGACGACGCGATCAGCGCGCCGGTCACCGCGACCGCGGCGATCAGCAGCCCCAGCGTGAGGACCATGACGAGCATCGCCGAACGGTGCTGGTCGGCGGCCCTGGCCGCGGACGGGAGCTCCCGCTGCGGCCGGCCCCGCCGTGCCGCCCGGCTCCTTTTGACCTCCGCCGCCACGCGCTGCCGCTCGGCCGCCCGGGCCCGCCGCCGCGCCGCCGCGGTGTCGGTGGCCGCGTCAGGGGCATCGGTCTCCGGGACGGCGGGCAGGACGGCCGTCGTCTTCTCCCCGCCGCTCGCGGGTTCGCCGGCCTCCGCACGGGCGGTGTCGATCGGCTGGGTCTCCGCGCTTTCCGCCGGGGCGGGCGGCCACTGGGGAGCGGGGTCCGGAACGGCCGGCGAGTCCCCGGTCTCGGAGGCACCGGGCCGCTCTCCGGACGGCTTCTCGGACGGCTCTTCGGACGAGTCCTCGGGCGCGTCCTTGGCCTCGTCTGTGGCCTCGTCTGTGGGTTCGTCTGTGGTCTCGTCCTCAGGCGAGTCTTCGGGCGGCCCTTCGGCCGGCTTCTCGGACGACGGGTCGCGCGCGGGATCCTCGTCCTGCCGACGATTCCTGCTGCGGCGCGGAATGACCCGCATCGTCACCTCCCCGGCTTCATGATCCGCTCAGCAGTCTTTCAGCCGGAGCCGCGGTCCCGCACCGTCTCCCGGCCGAATGCGGCCACGGGATCACCCCGGTTGCTCACCATGTGACAACAGTGCCCCGTCCGCCGGGTTTCAATGCCGAAGGCCCGGCCCCGGGGGAAACCGGGACCGGGCCTTCGGGCCGTGCTCGGCCGGTGACCGGCCGCCGTGCTCAGTCGATGCCCGTGCTCAGTCGATGCGCCAGGTGTCGCCGCTGCCGAGCAGCGCCGCCAGGTCGCCCTCTCCCTCGGACTGGACGGCGTCGTCGAGCTGGGCCCGCATCAGCTCGTCGTACGACGGGCGGTCCACGTCGCGGAAGATGCCGATCGGGGTGTGCTCGAACGCCGGCTGGTCCAGCCGCGACAGCGCGAACGCCTGCGACGGGTCCGGGTTGTGCGCGTCGTGCACGGCGATCTCGGACGGGTCGACGTCCGCGACGTTCACGACCTCGAACGACCCGGCCGCGTTGCGGCGCAGCGCCTTGGAGCGGTCCGCGCCGAACACGATCGGCTCGCCGTGCTCCAGCCGCACGGTGACGTCGTCGCGGACGGCGGCGTCCTTCAGCGGCTCGAACGCGTTGTCGTTGAAGATGTTGCAGTTCTGGTAGATCTCCACGAGCGCGGTGCCGCGGTGCTGCGCCGCCGCCCGCAGCACCGACTGCAGGTGCTTGCGGTCGGAGTCGATCGTCCGGGCGACGAACGTGCCCTCCGCGCCGATCGCCAGCGACAGCGGGTTGAACGGCGCGTCCAGCGACCCCATCGGCGTCGACTTGGTGATCTTGCCGAGCTCGGACGTCGGCGAGTACTGCCCCTTGGTCAGCCCGTAGATCCGGTTGTTGAACAGCAGGATCTTCAGGTTGACGTTGCGGCGCAGCGCGTGGATGAGGTGGTTGCCGCCGATGGACAGCGCGTCGCCGTCCCCGGTGACCACCCACACCGACAGGTCCGGCCGGGACGTGGCGAGGCCCGTCGCGATCGCCGGCGCGCGGCCGTGGATCGAGTGGAACCCGTAGGTGTTCATGTAGTACGGGAACCGCGACGAGCAGCCGATGCCGGAGACGAACGTGATGTTCTCCCGGCGCAGCCCCAGCTCGGGCAGGAAGGACTGGACCGCCGCGAGGATCGCGTAGTCACCGCACCCGGGGCACCAGCGCACCTCCTGGTCGGTCTTGAAGTCCTTCATCGTCTGCTTCTCGTCCGCCTTCGGGACGAGGGACAGCAGCGACCGGCCGTCCGCGGCGGTGGCCCCGTTGCCGTTGCCGTTGGCGGAGCCGTTGCCGTTCGCTCCGTTGTCACTCACTCTCGATCACATCCTGGATGACGCCCTGGAGCTCCTCGGCCTTGAAGGGCAGGCCGCGGACCTGGTTGTAGCCGATCACGTCGACGAGGTACCGGCCGCGCAGCAGCAGCCCGAGCTGGCCGAGGTTGATCTCCGGGACGATGACCTTGTCGTAGGAGCGCAGGACCTCCGGCAGGTTCGCCGGGAACGGGTTGAGGTGCCGCAGGTGCGCCTGCGCCACGCTCCGCCCCTCCTTGCGGACCAGCCGGACGGCGGCGGAGATCGCGCCGAACGTCCCGCCCCAGCCGAGCACGAGCACCCGCGCGTTGCCGGACGGGTCGTCCACGGCGAGCGGCTCGATGTCGTTCGCGATCCCGTCGACCTTGGCCTGGCGGAGCCGGGTCATCTTGTCGTGGTTGGCCGGGTCGTAGGAGATGTTGCCGGACCCGTCCGCCTTCTCCAGGCCGCCGATCCGGTGCTCCAGCCCCGCCGTGCCCGGGATCGCCCACGGGCGGGCGAGGGTCTCGGGGTCGCGCGCGAACGGCTGGAAGTCCTCCTGGGAAGGCGCCGCGAAGTCGGGCTCGATCTTCGGCAGCGCCGCCACGTCCGGCAGCCGCCACGGCTCGGAGCCGTTGGCGAGGTAGCCGTCCGACAGCAGGATCACCGGGGTGCGGTACTTCACCGCGATCCGGGCCGCCTCCAGCGCCGCGTCGAAGCAGTCCGACGGGGACTGCGGCGCGATCACCGGGACGGGCGCCTCGCCGTTGCGGCCGTACATGGCCTGCAGCAGGTCGGCCTGCTCGGTCTTGGTCGGCAGCCCGGTGGACGGCCCGGCCCGCTGCACGTCGATGACCAGCAGCGGAAGCTCGGTCGCGACGCCGAGGCCGATCGTCTCGCTCTTCAGCGCGACCCCCGGCCCGGACGTCGTGGTGACGCCGAGCGACCCGCCGAACGAGGCGCCGAGCGCCGCGCCGACCGCGGCGATCTCGTCCTCGGCCTGGAACGTGCGCACGCCGAACTTCTTGTGCTTGGAGATCTCGTGCAGGATGTCGGACGCCGGCGTGATCGGGTAGGAGCCGAGGAAGATCGGCAGCCCGCTCTGCACGCCCGCCGCGACCAGCCCGTAGGCCAGCGCGATGTTCCCGGTGATGTTGCGGTAGAGGCCCGGCTCGTGCTCGGCCGGCTTGATCTCGTACTGCGTCGAGAACGCCTCGGTCGTCTCGCCGTAGCTCCAGCCCGCCTGGAAGGCCGCGATGTTGGCCTTCATGATCTCGGGCTTCTTGGCGAACTTCCGCTCCAGGAAGGCGATCGTCCCCTCGGTGGGACGGTGATACAGCCAGGACAGCAGCCCCAGCGCGAACATGTTCTTCGCGCGTTCGGCGTCCTTCTTCGTGATGTCGAAGTCGGCGAGCGCCGTCACCGTCATCGAGGTGAGCTGCAGCGCGTGCACCCGGTACTCGGCGAGCGAGTCGTCCTCGACGGGGTTCGTCGCGTAGCCGACCTTGGCCAGGTTGCGCTTGGTGAACTCGTCGGTGTTGACGATCAGATCCGCCCCGCGGGGGAGGTCCCCGAGGTTGGCCTTGAGGGCGGCGGGATTCATCGCGACCAGGACGTTGGGCGCGTCGCCCGGGGTCAGGATGTCGTGGTCGGCGAAGTGCAACTGGAAACTGGACACGCCGGGAAGGGTCCCGGCGGGGGCGCGGATCTCGGCCGGGAAGTTCGGCAACGTCGACAAGTCGTTGCCGAACGCCGCCGTCTCCTGGGTGAAGCGGTCGCCGGTCAGCTGCATGCCGTCGCCGGAGTCTCCGGCGAATCGGATGATGACGCGGTCGAGCTGCTGGACCTGTTTGGTCACAGAGGAAGACCTCCTCGACGCGCAGCACCCGTCCTGGGGGAGGCACCCAGGATCGTGATGCTACTTAGGCTTACCTTCATGGTATGTCCGGGGTGGGATGGGTTAACGGGGACGGGTTGCTCACCGGGACGAAGGCAGGCGCCACCCGGTGCTGTCCGGTTTCCGGTGGCCGCCGGTCATGGGAGGCATGGACCGTGGCCGCCGTTCCACCCGTCATGTGACGTCCCGCTCCAGGGAGGTCGTGACCCCGTATAGCACAAGACGTATCACTTCGGTGCGAGGTTCACGCGGCTCCCCGGGATTCGGGCAGGTCCTATCCGGATGTACGACCTGGACGGGTCCCCGAGTTCATCCCGAACACAGGCTGCTGCGCTGGCGGCACAGGTCGACGTGCAGGCGCCTGACCAGCCGCGCGGGATTCGTCGAGGAGCTCCGGCTCCCCACCGGCGTGGAGTTCACAGCCCGCAGTGTAGATGGCCGGAATTTCGTTCGAGGCCACCGCCCCTGGTCAAGCGCGTCATGACCCGCCCGGAGCCTGCGACGTCGCGACCTCCGGAGCGGCCGACCGGCCCGCCGAAGGGCCCGGCTCGGCGGGCACCGCCGGGGTCGGCGGCACCACCGCGGCGCGCTCCTTGTCCACCTTCGCGAGGAGCTTCTCGACGGCGTCCTCCGCCACGGCCTCCCCGACCACGTGCGCCGTCGCCGCGTACGGGTAGGCGCCGGGGTTGTCCAGGGCCCGCCGCATCCAGGTGCGCCACTGCCTGCTCGTGACGGTGCAGCGCAGCGTCATCGAGCGGTCCGCCGGCACCGGCTGCGACGCGGTGCAGGATCCGAGCGGCCGGCCGCGCGACGAGAGCGACGCCCGCAGCGACACCCGCGCGCCTTCCGGCACCGCGCCCGCCGGCTCGGCCAGCGTCGCGGGCACGCTCACGGTGCAGCCGTTGGTGTTCTGATCGCAGTTGGCGAAGGTCAGCGCCCCCGGCTTGAAGCGCAGCCCCGGGTCGGCGGCGCCGCCGAGGTTCGCGACGCGGGGCCGCAGCTCGGCGAACACGGTCGCCGGGGCCGCCACGGGCGCGACGGTGAACACGGGCGCGTTCGGCCCGGCGGCGCGCACCGACAGCAGCCGGTGCGGAGGCGCCGAGGCCATCAGGTACTCCGCCGCCTGCGTCTTCACCACGTACGCCGGGACGCCGTTCACGGTCTCCGTGGGCGGCTTCGCCGGGGCCTGGGCCAGCCTCCGCGCGATGGACTCCGGCCCCAGGACGCCCGGCACGTTGAAGCCGGGCATCGACTTGGGCGCCTTGGACCACCGGCCCGCGTAGTACTCCGTCTTGGCCACGCCCGTGACGTAGTCGCGCCAGAACGCCGGCCCGGCCTTGATGTAGGTGTCCCCGCCGATCGCGACGACGTTGGCCGTTACCGGCCCCGCCGTCAGCGTGCCGGTCGCCAGCCCTGACGGGCTCAGCCGCAGATGCGCCCGGACGGGCCTGCCGCCGACCGTCATCGTCCCGTCGTAGCGCAGCCCCGTCCCGGACGTGAGCCGCTGCCCCGCCTGGACCGTCCACGCCGGAGGAGCGGCCCGCGCGGTCGGCTCGGCCCGCTTCTTGGCCGGCTCCTCGCCGCCGCTGACGGCGACGGCCGCCACGGCTCCCGCCACCACCACGACGCCCGCCACGCCGACGAGGACGAACAGCTGCCCCTTCCGCCCCCCGCTCTGCCGTCCGGGCGCACCGGGCATCACCACTCCGGCAGCGGGACCGCCCGGCGGAACCGGCCCGCCCGCACCGACCGGGCCGTGCCCGCCGGGGAAGGCGGCGTCGCCCGCACCAGCGGGTCCGTTTGCGTCGGCCGGGGGGCCCATCGGAGCTCGCGCGTTCGGAGGCATGGGCCCACCCGCGTGCGCGGGGCCGCTCGGAGGCATGTGGGCGCCCGCGCCGGGGTCCATCGGACCGTGGGCGTCCGGGGACGGCGGCGCGCCTGCGCCGGTGGGTGGAACGGTCCTGCCCGCCACGACCACGTCCGGCCGGACGGGTTTCGGGG
>NZ_SMKB01000020.1:0-55225 GCF_004348575.1 Actinomadura sp. 7K534 | reverse complement strand
CCCCCGGACCGCCCCTCGCCGGCACCGTCGTGCTGAGCTTCGAGCAGGCGGTCTCGGCCCCCTACTGCACGCGGATGCTCGCCGACCTCGGCGCCGAGGTCGTCAAGGTGGAGCACCCGCGCTCGGGCGACCTCACCCGCTCGTTCGACGACGCCGCCGAGGGCATGTCGACCTACTTCGCCTGGCTGAACCGCAACAAGCGGTCGCTGGCGCTCGACTGCAAGCGGCCCGAGGCCCGTCCCGTCCTGGACCGGCTGCTCGACCGCGCCGACGTCGTCGTGCAGAACCTCGCGCCGGGCTCCGCCGCCCGCCTCGGGCTGGACGCGGCGACGCTGGTGGAGCGCCGCCCGTCGCTGGTGGCGGTGGACATCTCCGGCTACGGCACCGGCGGGCCGCTCGACCACCGCCGCGCCTACGACCTGCTCGTCCAGGCCGAGAGCGGCTCCTGCGCGTCCACCGGGCGGGCCGACGCGCCCGCCAAGCCGGGCATCCCCATCGCCGACATCGGGACGGCGATGCAGGCGGCGGCGGGCATCATGGCCGCACTGCTCGGCCGCGCCAGGACCGGCACCGGCGCCGCCCTCCAGGTGAGCATGTTCGACACCGCCGCCGACTTCCTCGGCTTCGCCCTCCTCTACGCCCGCTACACCGGCGAGGAGCGGGCGCCGATCGGGATGTCGTCCCCAGTCGTGGCGCCCTACAACGCCTACCCGACCAGGGACGGGCGCACCGTCGTCCTCGGGACCACCAACGACGCCGAATGGCGGCGCCTCGCCCGCGACCTGATCGGCCGTCCCGACCTCGCGGACGACCCGTCGCTCGCCACGACCCCCCAGCGGTGCGGGCAGCGCGACCGGCTGGACGAGGCGATCGCCGCCTGGACCGCGACGCTCGACCTCGCCGAGATCTGCGCGCGCGCAGACGCCGCCGGCATCGGCAACGCCGAGTTCAACCGCGTCACGGAGGTCGTGGACCATCCGCAACTGACGGCCCGCGACCGCTGGCGGCGCGTCGGGTCGCCCGTCGGCCCCCTGGCCTCCCTGCTCCCGCCGGTCATCACGCCCGCGTGGAGCACGCCCCTGGAGGACGTCCCCGGCCTCGGCGAGCACTCCGCCGCGATCCTCACCGAGCTGGGCTTCACCCCGGAGGCGCAGGACGAGCTTCGCCGGGCCGGCGCGCTGTGAGAACCCTCCACCGCCCCGTCCGGGGCACCAACGCTCAAGGAGAGAGATGAACGAGGCTGTGATCTGCCAGCCGGTACGGACCGCGATCGGGCGCTTCGGCGGCGCCCTGCGGACGGTCCCGGTCCAGGCGCTGGGCGTTACGGTCGTCCAGGCGCTGATGGAACGCAGCGGCCTGGACGGCGCCCTCGTCGACGACGTCGTGTTCGGGCACTGCTACGGCACCGCCGAGGCGCCCGCGATCGGGCGGGTCATCGCCCTCGACGCGGGGCTGCCGACCAGCGTCCCCGGCGTCCAGGTCGACCGGCGCTGCGGGTCGGGGCTCCAGTCCGTGGTGTACGCCGCCGCGATGGTGCGCTCCGGCGCGGCCCAGGCGATCATCGCCGGCGGCGCCGAGAACATGTCGCAGGCGCCGCACTACTCGCTGACCGCGCGGTGGGGTTCCCGCGCCGGGGACATCACGCTCACCGACACCCTCACCCGGGGCCGGACGACGGCCGGCGGGCAGTTCCACCCGGTGCCGGGCGGGATGCTGGAGACCGCGGAGAACCTGCGACGGGAGTACGAGATCGGCCGCGAGGAGCAGGACGACCTCGCCTACCAGTCGCAGCGCCGGGCCCTGGACGCCCAGGACCGCGGGGCGTTCGCCGACGAGATCGTCCCCGTCCGGGTCGGCACCCGGAAGGGCGAGGTGGTCGTCGACACCGACGAGCACCCGCGCCGCGACATCTCCCGCGAGGCGCTCGCCGCCCTCCGGCCGGTGATGGGCGGGCAGGACCCCGAGGCGACGGTGACCGCCGGCAACGCCAGCGGGCAGAACGACGGCGCCGCCGCGTGCCTGGTGACCACGCCCGAGTTCGCCGCCGCGAACGGGCTGCGGCCGCTCGCGCGGGTCGTGTCCACCGCGATCGCCGGGGTCGGGCCGGACCGCATGGGCATCGGGCCGGTGCCGGCGACGCGGCGGGCGCTCGACGCCGCCGGCCTGACGCTGGCCGACATCGACCTGATCGAGCTGAACGAGGCGTTCGCGGCGCAGGCGCTGGCGGTGACGCGGGAGTGGGGCTTCGGCGCCGCCGACTTCGAGCGGCTCAACGTCAACGGCTCGGGGATCTCCCTCGGCCACCCGGTGGGGGCGACCGGCGCGCGGATCGTGGCGACGCTCCTGCACGAGATGGACCGGCGGGAGGCGCGGTACGGGCTCGAGACGCTGTGCGTCGGCGGCGGGCAGGGCATCGCCGCGGTCTTCGAGCGGGTCCCCGCGTAAGGCGGGGCACGACGGGCGGGCCGGCGCGCGGCGGGGCCGCGGCGCCGGCCGTCAGGCGGCTCCGCTGCGGGCGCGGGCCTGCTTCTCGTCGGCCTCCGGGGGCAGGCCGAGCGCGTTGGCCCACAGCAGCGTCAGCTGCTCCACCGCGCCCTGCATGTCGAACTGCGCGCCGCCGATGAACATCATCTCGGCGAACTTCGCGACCATGCCGCCGAGCGCGGTGGCGGCGTAGCGCTTGTCGATCCGCTTGTCGGCAAGGCCCTCCGCCTGGAGGCGCTCGATCGCCGACTCCAGGCGGGCGGCGAGGTAGTCGTCCCGCTTGGAGCGCACCTTGCGGACGTCGTCGTCATAGCGGCTGACCTCCTCGATCACCCGCATGATCCGGGCCTCCTTGCGGTAGGCCGTGAGGTAGGCCTTGTTCGCCGCGCGGATGCGGGCGACGGGCCCGGCGTCCTCGTCCAGGTCCTGCGCGATGTCGTCCATCGACACGAGCCGGACCTCGACCTCCTCGGCGATCTCGCGGAAGAGGGACTCCTTGGAGTCGAAGTAGTGGTAGAACGACCCGTGCGAGACGCTGGCCTCCGCGGCGATGTCGGTGATCCGCGCCTGGAGAAAGCCATCGCGCTCAAACACGACCTTGCCCGCCTCGAAGAGGCGCGCCCGTGTCCGGCGGCCCTTCGCCGAGCGCGGTTCTGCGTCCATCCTGTCCTCCAAACCATGAATCCGACGTCGGAAACATAACGCCGGACCGGCACACGTTCAACGTCGCCGGGGCCGCGCGGCGCGGGGCGCCGACTCCCCTTCGCCCGCCAGGACGCGCCCGCGGCCCGCTTCAAGCCGCTCGGCCCGCCCCTCACCGTCCCGGGAGAGGGGAGTCTAGCCATGAATCGACGTCGATACCGCCGAACCCGTAAGCGCGTGACGGCGGCCAACGCGGCCTGAATCTCCGCCACGGGCCGCCGTTATACTGTTTTTGATGTCGAAGTCAGTATAGGCTACGACTCGCGCACGGGTTCCGGCGTTCCGCACCCGCCCCGTCAGTCGCTCTCGCGGCCTTCCGCCGACCGCCGCCCCGCCTCACCCCGCTCCGCAACGAGCGGGGACACCAAGGAGAAGAGATGCCGCCGGTCCCCATCGCCGATGATCTGTTCACCTGGCCCGACGACGAACCCCGCCTGATCGGCGGCCGCTGCGGCGAATGCGGCGCGTACGCGTTCCCGCTCCGGACCGGCTGCCCGAGGTGCGGCGCCACCGCCGTCGAGCGCACGCTGCTGGAGCGGTCCGGAACCCTCTGGACGTGGACGTCCCAGGGCTTCCTGCCGAAGGCGCCGTTCAACGGGCGGTTCGCCTCGGCGGACCCGTTCGAGCCGTGGTTCGTCGGGGTGGTCGAGCTGCCCGGGCAGCTGCGCGTGGAGAGCATCCTCGTCGGCTGCCCCGAGGACGGGCCGGCCATCGGCATGCCGATGCGGCTCGTCACCATGCCGTTCCGCACGGACGAGGACGGACGCGAGATCGTCACGTTCGCCTTCACCCCCGACGATTCCAGCCCCGACGAAGGAGACCTGCCCGTGTCCCCGCGCACCCCCGGCGAGGCCGACCATGCCTGACGTCGCGATCATCGGAACCGGCATCCACCGGTTCGGCCGGTTCCCCGGCAAGCCCGCCCTGGCCATCGCCGCCGAGGCGGCCCGGGACGCCCTCGCCGACGCCGGCCTGACCTGGGCCGACATGCAGTTCGCCGTGGGCGGCAGCTACGAGGTGGACCAGCCCGACGCCGTCGTCGCCGAGCTCGGGCTGACCGGCGTCCAGTTCACCAACGTCTACAACGGGTGCGCGACCGCCGGGAGCGCGCTCGCCCTCGCCCGGCAGACGATCGGGCAGGGCGAGCACGAGATCGGCCTGATCCTCGGCGTGGACAAGCACGACCCGGGCGCCTTCACGGCCGAGCCCGAGGACTACGCCTGCCCGCCGTGGTACGGCGAGATGGGGCTGTTCCTCACCCCGAAGTTCTTCGGCATGAAGATCAACCGCTACATGCACGACCACGGGATCACCCACGAGACGCTCGCCGCGGTCGCCGAGAAGAACTACCGCAACGGCGCCCTCAACCCCAACGCCCACCGCCGGACCCCGCTGCCCGCGGAGAAGATCCTCGGCGCGCGGATGGTCAACTACCCGCTGACGCAGTACATGTTCTGCAGCCCGAACGAGGGCGCGGCGGCACTGGTCGTGTGCAGCGCCGACGTGGCCCACCGGTACACCGACAAGCCGGTCTACCTGCGCAGCGTCGCGACCCGGACGAGGCGCTACGGCGCGTTCGAGGTGCACACCCCCTCCGCGTCCGTCGCCGCCGACCACGTCCCGGCGCCGACCGTGGACGCCGCGCGGGCCGCGTTCGAGGCGGCGGGCGTCGACCCGGCGGACGTCGCGATCGCGCAGCTCCAGGACACCGACGCCGGCGCCGAGGTCATCCACCTCGCCGAGGTCGGGCTGTGCGCGGACGGCGAGCAGAACGAGCTGATCGCCTCCGGCGCCACCGAGATCGGGGGGCGGCTGCCCGTCAACACCGACGGCGGCCTGATCGCCAACGGCGAGCCGGTCGGGGCCTCGGGCCTGCGGCAGGTCCGGGAGCTGGTGCTGCAGATGCGCGGCCGGGCCGGCGAGCGCCAGGTGCCGGGCGAGCCGCGGGTCGGCGTCGCCCAGCTGTACGGCGCGCCCGGGGTCGCCGCGGTCTCCGTCCTGTCCACCTGAGGTAGGCGGGACGAGACCGCGGCGACCGCCCGGGGCGGCCGGGGGCGTTCAGCCCGCGGCCGCCCCGAGCGTCTGCCGGGCGATGATCAGCTGCTGGATCTGGCTGGTGCCCTCGTAGATGCGGAACAGCCGCGCGTCGCGGTAGAACCGCTCGACCGCGACCGAGCGCATGTACCCGGCGCCGCCGTGCACCTGGACGGCGCGGTCCGCGACCCGCCCGACGACCTCGCTGCAGAAGTACTTGGCGGCGGCCGGGGCGGTCCGGCGGTCCGAGCCGTCCGCGTAGGAGCGGGCGGCGTCCAGCACGAGGCTGCGGGCCGCCATCGTCTCGGTGACCGACTCCGCGATCAAGGCCTGCACCAGCTGGTGGGACGCGATGGGCCGCCCGCCCTGCGTGCGCTCGGAGGCGAACCGCACCGACTCGTCCACGAGCCGCTGGGACATCCCCACGCAGGCCGCGGCGAGCAGCAGCCGCCCGTTGGCCAGGCTGCGCATCGCGGTCAGGAAACCGGTGTCGACGCCGTCCTCCCCGCCGACGACGGCGTCGGCCGGGACCCGCACGCCGTCCAGGACGACGTCGGCCGTCCAGGCGCCGAACTGCCCCATCTTGTGGTCGCGCGGCCCGATCGTCAGCCCCGGCGTGCCGGCGGGGACGATGAAGGTGGAGATGCCCCGCGACGACTTCGCGTCCGGGTCGGTCCGGGCGAACACCATGAACACGTCGGCGATCGGCGCGTTGGTGATGTACCGCTTGACGCCGTCGAGGACCCACTCGCCGCCGTCGCGGACGGCGCTCGTCCGCAGGTCGGACGGGTCGGACCCGGCGTCCGGCTCGGTCAGCGCGAACGAGGCGACGACCTCGCCGGAGGCCAGCCTCGGCAGCCACGCGGCCTTCTGCTCCGCGGTGCCGCCGTCCATGAGCACGTGCCCGGCGATGCCCACGTTGGTGCTGAACATCGAGCGCAGCGCCGGGGTGGTGTAGCCGATCTCGATCAGCAGCCGGCACTGGTCGACGATGCCGAGCCCGAGCCCGCCGTACTCCTCCGGGATGGTGAAGCCGAACAGGCCCATGTGCTTCGCCGTCTCGCGGAGCACCGCGGGGACCTCGTCCTTCTCGTCGATCTCCGCCTCGCGCGGGATGACCTCCCGGCGGACGAAGTCCCGGACCGCCTGCAGCATCGGCTCGAGATCGTTGTCTTCCATGTCCGGGCACCTTCCGTGTGGGGCTTGCTCAGTGAGTGACGACATCGACGTCGATGTCAGTCAAATGGCGCGGCCTGGGCCGCGGTGGGCGTTCGGGCGGGTCCGCCGGGGTCCGGTCTCAGCCGGAGCGCTCGGCGGCGGCCCGCGCCTCCAGCGCGTTCTTGCGCACCTTCCCGCTCTCGGTGAGCGGCAGCTCGTCGATCAGCCGGACCGAGCGCGGGACCTTGTAGTTGGCCATCCGGTCCCGGCACCAGGCGATCACGTCGGCCTCGGCGAGGCCGGGCTCCCGCGGCACGATGAAGGCCATGCCCACCTGGCCGAGGCGCTCGTCGGGGACACCGATGACCGCGGCCTGCAGGACGCCCGGGTGTTCGAGCAGCATCGCCTCGATCTCCGCGGGGTAGGCGTTGAACCCGCCGACGATGAACATGTCCTTGGACCGCCCGGCGATGCGCAGGCACCCGCGCTCGTCGAGGCTGCCGAGGTCGCCGGTGCGCAGCCAGCCGTCCTCCGAGAGGACCGCCGACGTGGCTCCGGGGTCGTCCAGGTACCCGACCATCGTGGTGGGGCCGCGCAGGACGATCTCGCCGACCTCGCCCTGCGCCGCGGCGGCGCCGGTTGCGTCGACCACGCGGATCTCGAAGCCGGGCCGGGGCCGTCCCACGGTCGTCGCGGTGGTCTCCGGGTCGTCGTCGGGCGAGGTGGAGCTGGCCGTCCCCGCCTCGGTGAGGCCGTAGCCGGTGATGATGGCCGAGAACGGCAGCTCGTCGCGCACCCGCCGGATGAGCTCGACCGGGATGTCGGCCGCCCCGGTCACGGCGACGCGCAGGCTCGACAGGTCGTACCGCCCTCGCCCGGGGTGCTCCAGGATCGCGTGGTACAGCGCGGGCGGGCCGGGCAGCACGGTGACCCGCTCGGCGGCGACCTGCCCGAGCACCCGGTCCACGTCCAGCGTCGGCTGCGGCAGCATCGCGGCCCCGGCGGCGACGCAGGCGAGGATGCCGCCCTTGAAGCCGAACATGTGGAAGAACGGGTTGACCATCACGTAGCGGTCGCCGGCCGACAGGCCGGTCATGCTCACCCAGTCGGCGCCCACGCCCATCGTCCGCCGGTGGGTCATCAGCACGCCCTTCGGCGTGCCGGTCGTGCCGGACGTGAAGAGCACGTCGGACGGGTCGTCCGGGCCGAGCGCCGCCCTCCGGCGGTCGACCTCCGCCAGGTCGTCGCCGGCGGCGCGCGCGAGGAAGTCGTCCCACGGGACCGCGGACCCGGACGGGCCGCCCCGGGCGATGACGACGGTGTGCAGGTCGGGCAGGGGCTCGCCGGTGTCGCGGAGCATCGCGACGTAGTCGTTGCCGAGGAACTCCGTCACCGTCACCAGCACCCTGACCCTGGCGCGCCGCAGGATGTCGGCGGCCTCCCGCCCCTTGAACCTCGTGTTGACCGGGACCAGGGTCGCCCCGGCCTGGTACAGCCCGAGGAGCGCGACGATCCACTCACGGCAGTTGAACGCCCAGATGGCGACGCGGTCGCCCGGTTCGACGCCCGCGGCGACCAGCGAGGCCCCGAACCCGCGGGCCTCCGCGTAGAGCCGCTCGTAGGAGACGCGCTCGCCGCCGTCGACGATCGCGGTGCGGTCCGCGAAGCGCTCCGCGGCCGACTCGGTCATGGCGGCGATGCTCGGCCACGCCGGCCCCTCGCTGTTGTTCATGCCGCAACTCCGCTCTGTCGCCCGCCGGCCCCGGTGTCCCGGGGCGGACACCGTGATTGACATCGACGTCAGTATAGACTTTTATCTAGAAGTGTAAATCGCTCGCAACGTCCGCGCCGGCGGCCAGGTCACCGGTCCCGGCGCGTCTTCTTCCGAGGTTGCCGGTACATGATCGAAATGACCGAACCCCCCGCGGCCGCACCGCCGCTTCCCCCGGGCCGTGCCCGTTCCGCCGCTCCCCTGCGATGTGACCGCTGATGGACGTCCGCCTCTCCTCGGAGCAGCAGGCACTGCGCGACGCCGCCGCCCGGCTCGCCGACGACCTCGGCCCCAAGTCGGTCGCCGAACTCGGCGACGGCGCCCGGGCCGCCAAGCTGGACACGGCGCTGGAGGCCACCGGCTGGCGCGAACTGCGCACCCCCGCCGACGGGAACCGGCCGCTCGCGTCCGCGGTCGAGGCCGCGATCGTCGCGGAGGAACTCGGCCGCGGCCTCGCCGACACCTCCTTCCTCGGCCCGACCCTGGCCGCCGAGCTGCGCCGCAGGGCGTCCGCGCCTCCGGCCACCGTTCCCGAGACCGTCCTGCTCACCCCCGACCTGTCCCGCCTCGCCGTCACCGGAGGCGCGGGCGAGCCCTGCTCGGGCACCGCGATCGACGTCCAGGGCATCACCTCCGCCCTGGCGCTGGCGGAGGTGGACGGCGGCCACGAGCTGGTCACCGTCCCGGTGTACGGCACGTCGCCCTCGCGCGACCTCACCCGTCCCGCCGCCGAGGTCTCCGGGCCCCCGACCGGGCGCCCGCCCGGCGCCCAGACCCCCCTCAGCGCGGCGGACATCGAGGGCTGGACGGCCTTCGTCGTCGCCCTCACCTGCGCCGACCTCGTCGGGACGATGCGCGGCGCGGTCGAACTGGCGTGCTCGTACGCGGGCGTCCGGCAGCAGTACGGCACGGCGATCGGGTCGTTCCAGAGCGTCCAGCACATGCTGGCCGACGCCCACGTCTCGGTGGAGGGCTCGCGGAGCGTCGCGCTCCACGCCGCCTGGGCGGCGGACACCCTGCCCGCCGCCCAGGCGCTGGACGCCGCGGCGGTCGCGAAGGCGTACTGCGCCCGCGCGGCCCGCGCGGTGTGCGAGACCGCCATCCAGGTGCACGGCGGCATCGGCAACACCTGGGAGTGCCTCGCGCACGTTCACCTGCGGCGAGCGCTCCTGTCCACACAACTGCTCGGCGGCGTCGGCGCGCACCTCGACCGGGTCGCCGCCCGCCGCGAGATCGGAGGCGTGCCCGGTGGACTTCGCTGACTCCCCGGAGGAGGCCGCGTTCCGCAGGCGGCTGCGGGCCTGGCTCGCCGAGAACAACCCCGGGCTCCCGGCGTCCTCGACGTCCGACGCGTACTGGGACGGGCAGGCGTCCTGGCACCAGGCCCTCTACGACGCCGGGTTCTTCGCCCTCTCCTGGCCGGAGGAGATCGGCGGCCAGGGGCTGCCGAGCGTGTACGAGGCGATCGTCGACGAGGAGCTGGCGGCGGCCGGGGCTCCCCCGCGCCCCAGCCTCGGCTACCTGGTGCAGGGCCTGCTGCGGCACGGCGGCGACGACGTCAAGCGCCGGTTCCTGCCCGGCATCGTCAACGGGCGCGACCGCTGGTGCCAGGGGTTCAGCGAGCCGGACGCCGGGTCGGACCTGGCGTCGCTGCGCACCCGCGCGGAGCGCCGCGGCGACGAATACGTGATCACCGGCCACAAGGTCTGGACGAGCTACTCCGACAGCGCGGCCTGGTGCCTCGTCCTGGCGCGGACCGACCCGGAGGCGCCCAAGCACCGCGGGCTGTCGGCGTTCGCCGTCCGGATGGACCAGCCGGGCGTCGAGCAGCGGCCGCTCAAGATGGTCAACGGGATCACCCGGGAGTTCGGCGAGGTCGTCTTCGACGGCGCGGTCGCCCGGGCGGCCGACATGATCGGGGAGCCGGGCGAGGGCTGGCGGCTCGCGATGACCGTGGTCAGCCACGAGCGCGAGCCCGGCGAGCTGGGCTACGTCGCGCGGTACGGCAAGGCCGTGAACGAGCTCGTGGCGCGGCTGCGCGCGGAGCCGGAGCGCTTCTCCAGCGAGAACGTCCGCGACGTCGCGTGGGCGGTCGTCGAGGCGGAGATGCTGCGGCTGCACGTGTGCCGCCGGCTCTCCGACCGGCTCGACGGCGTCTCGCACGGCCCCGAGGGGTCCGTGGACAAGCTGCTGATGACATGGGTCGAACAGGCCGTCGGGCACGCCGCGCTCGGCGTGAGCGAGCGGACCGCCGGGATCGAGGAGGACACGTGGCTGAAGATGTACCTCTACAGCCGGGCGCAGAGCGTCATGGGAGGGACGTCGCAGATCCAGCGCAACCTGGTGGCGACCCGCATCCTCGGGCTGCCGGCGTCATGAGCGGCTACGACCTGCCGGCGGAGATCACCGTCACGGCCGACGGCCCGATCCGGATCGTGACGCTCAACCGCCCCGAGCGGCTCAACGCGACGAACCACGCCCTCCACACGGGCCTCGGTTCGCTGTTCCCCCAGCTCGACGCCGACGAGGACGCCCGCGCGGTGGTCCTCACCGGGGCCGGGCGCGCGTTCTCGGCCGGCGGCGACTTCGGCTACATCGACGAGCTCACCAAGGACGACGGCCTGCGGCGGCAGACCCTGGCCGACGCCCGCCGCATCGTCACGGGCATGGTGCAGTGCCGGCTGCCGGTCGTCGCCGCGGTCAACGGGCCGGCGGTCGGCCTGGGCTGCAGCCTGGTGGCGCTCTCCGACATCGTGTTCATGGCCGAGAGCGCCCACCTCGCCGACCCGCACGTCATGGTCGGGCTCGTCGCCGCCGACGGGGGGCCGGTGACCTGGCCGCTGCTGACCAGCCTGCAGCTCGCGAAGGAGTACGCGCTGACCGGTGACCGGATCAGCGCGCGGCGAGCGGCGGAGATCGGGCTGGCCAACCACGTCCGTCCCGACGACGAGGTGATGCCCGCGGCCCTGGAGTGCGCGCGGAAGCTCGCCGCGATGCCGCGCCGGGCGCTGGAGGACACCAAGCGCGTCCTCAACCTCCACCTGGAGCGCGCGGTGCTCGCCACCCTCGACTTCGCGCTCGCGGCGGAGGACCGCTCCTTCCTCTCGCCGGAGCTGCGGAAGACCCTGGACAAGCAGCTGTCCAAACGCGACGACACCGGCTGACGGAGACGCGCCGATCACCTCCCGGCCGTTGGGCGGGAGGTGATCGGCGCGTTCGCCGTTCGCCCCTACAAGCACCCCTGGCCCGGCGGCGGATCCTGACTTCGCCCCGCCGCCGGGCGGTGTCCTACAGCGGCGGCACCGCCGGCAGCCGCCGGGTGCGCAGCAGTTCCGCACCGAGCTCGCGGGTCAGGGTCCGGGCGTCGCCGAGGAGCCCGTCCAAGACGAGCACGCGGCGGAAGTGGTGGTGGAAGTCGTGCTCGTCGGTGAATCCCACGCCGGCGAGCACCTGCTGGCAGTGGCGCGCCACCGTGCGCGCGTGGCGTCCGGCGAGCGCCTTCGCGATCGCGGCCGGCACCGGAGGCACCCGTGCGGGCCACTCCCCGTCCGCCATCTCGACGGCGGCGGCGAGGGCCGCCTCGGCGCCCTCGATCGCCACCAGGCACTCGGCCAGCCGGTGCCGGACGGCCTGGAACGAGCCGATCGGCCGGCCGAACTGCACCCGGGTCACGGCGTGCTCGCGCGCGAGCCGGAGCATCGTCCGGCTGGCGCCGGCCGCCTCGGAGGCCAGCGCCAGCCGGCCCGCCGCCAGGGCCTCCGTCCAGCCGGCGTCCGTGGCCCGCGCGCCGCCGGCGGGCAGGCCCGCGCCGTCGACCTTGGCCAGGCCCAGCCGCGGATCGATGCCCTCGACCGGGCGTATCCGCAGGCTCGCCGTCTCCACGACGACCGCCCGGTGCTCCTCGGTCACCACCACCGCGTGCTCGGCCGTCGCCATCCTCGCGGTGCCGAGACCGCGCACCGCGAGGTCACCGTTCCGGACCGAGCCCGGCATCGCCCGCCCGCCGAACTCGGGCAGGACGAACGCGGTGCTCCTGCCGGGCGGCAGGCCGAGCATCGCCGTCATCAGGTCGTCCAGCGCGCCGGAGGCCGCGTTCGCGGCGCCCTGCTCGGCGAACAGCAGCGGGACGACGGAGAGGCCCTCGGCCGCCAGCGCCTCGCACCAGCCGACCTCGTCCAGCGCGGCGTCGGCCGACGCGGCGCCGCCCTTCTCGAAGGCGCGGCGCAGGCTGTGCGCCAGCAGCTCGGCGGTCTCGGCGTCGATCATCGGTCCACTCCCAGGTCGAGCAGCCGGCGCGCGATGATGTTCCGCTGGATCTCGGCGCTCCCGCCGTAGATCGTCGCCGCCCGCGAGTACAGGAACTCGGTCCGCCAGCGCGCGCCGTCCGGGTCGTCGCCCAGCGCGACGTCCGCCGCCGCCGCGTCCGCGACCAGGTCGTACACCGCCTGCTCCGTGGTCGCGAGCAGCACCTTGTCGACCGAGGTCTCCGGGCCGAGCCGCTCACCGCCGGCCATCCGGTACTGCGTCGCCCGGGAGCGGGCGTGGAACGCGAACGCCAGCTGGGCCACCTCGCCGAGGTCGGCCGGGTCCAGCGCCTCACCGGACGGGGAGGCGAGCAGGTGCTCCAGCCGCTGCCGCAGGAACGCGCCGCGATGCCACAGCGAGGTGCTCCGCTCGTAGGGCAGCAGGTCCATCGCGACGGCCCAGCCGCCGTCGACCTCGCCCAGCGTGCGGTCGCCGGGGACGCGCACCTCGTCGAAGAACACCTCGCAGAACTCGTCCCGCCCGTGCATCGCCTGGATCGGGCGCACCGTGATGCCCGGCGAGTCCATGTCGACGAACAGCGCGGTGATGCCGCGGTGGCCCGACTCCGGGGAGCCGGTCCGGGTCAGCAGGACGCAGCGGTCGGCGTACTGCGCCAGGCTCGTCCACACCTTCTGGCCGCTCACCACCCAGTCGTCACCGTCCGGGCGGGCCCGGCACGCCAGGGAGCCCAGGTTGCTGCCGGTGCTCGGCTCGGAGAAGCCCTGGCACCACGTCTCGTCCCCGCGCAGCAGCCGCGGGACCATCTCCGCCGCCAGCGCGGGCCGGGCGAACTCGATCATGGTCGGCGCGAGCACCTCGGTCATGGAGTAGATGCCCGGCTCGATCAGGTCCCGGGACGCCAGCGCCTCACCGAGGTAGGCGCGCATGAGCGTGGATCCGCCGAGCCCTCCGACGCGTTCGGGCCAGCCCCATCGCATCCAGCCCGCTTCGTACGTCAGCCGCTTGACCTTGGAGAGGTGCTCCATCTCCGCGCCGAGCGTGACGCCGGGGCCGTGCGGCGGGACGAGTTCGGGCCCGTGCTCGTCGAGCCAGCCATCCAGGCCCGCGCGAAACTCCTGCAGGTCCATGCTCAGTTCGCGGACGTCTGCCCGGGCACCGGACGCCGGGGGTCGTGCGGGCGGCCGGAGTCCCGGGAACCGTCGCGGCGCAGGAACGTCATGGCCCTGGTCTCCAGCCGCCACCCGTCCGGGGTCCGCCGGTACGCGTCGGTGTAGTAGCCGATCCGCATCGAGTGGTCGGCCTGGGCGACGAAGCACAGCGGCTGCACACCCGTCGCCGCGTCGTCCCCGTCGAACTCGATCGCCGGGGTGCTCACGGAGAACACCCCCTTCGGCGCGGCCGCCATGAGCGAGGGGAAGTCCGCGGTCCCGTACTTCTCCCCGAAGGCGCTGTAGGTGCCGCCCGGCGCGAACACGGCGAGGACCGCGTCCACGTCGTCCATCGTCATGCCGGCCGCGTAGCGCGCGAGCAGCTGTTCGATCTCGATGATGTCGGCGATGCGTGAACCGTCCACGCTCGACCCCCCTCGGCAGGATTCGGGATGCGCGCCGTACGGCCCGCCCGCGCGCGGCCGTTCCGCGCCGCGCACGCCCCGATCCTAACTCGACTTCGACGTCGAAACTACCTTGATGGTCAATCGGGGCCGAGGCTGGTGAAGCCGCCGACGATGGATCCGTAGGCCACATGGGCCAGGACGGTGACCAGGGGCGTGCCGGGGCCGTAGTTGCGCATCAGGAAGCCCGGTGGTTCCAGGAGCGCGACGTCGGGGGCGCTGGTCAGGGGGCTGCCCATCCTCGGGTGGACCAAGGGCAGCAGGGTGTTCACCAGGGCGGTCCCGGCGAACAGGCCGTGCACCAGGCCGAAGAGGGCCCCGAGCCACCAGCCGGCGTGGCCGATGGCAACGAAGACGGCGTAGTAGACGAACGCGAACATCTGGCCGTTGGCGAAGTGCATGAGGTAGCCGATCGCCTTGGCGCGGGGCCGGTTCGCGGTCACGGCGGTGCCGAGCAGGAACGGCAGGTCCATGCGGGTGAGCCGGAACTCGCTGGCGGCCCGCAGGACGGTGGTCAGCAGCAGCGTGCCGACGAACGCGCCCGCGGCGGTCCCCCAGGCGCTCACCTGCCCGCCTCCCCGGCGGCCGAGCCGATGGCGCACGCGGCGCTGATCAGCGCGAGGTGGCTCAGTCCCTGCGGCAGGTTGCCCAGGAAGGCGCCGGTGTCCGGGTCGATCTCCTCGCTGTACAGGCCGACGTCGTTGGCCAGGCCGACCAGCTCGTCCATCAGCGCGACGGCCTCGTCGAGCCGCCCGGTGCGGGCGAGGCACTCGGCGAGCCAGAAGGAGCAGGCCAGGAACGCGCCTTCGGTGCCGGCCAGCCCGTCCTCGCCGGAGTACCTGGCGACGTACGGGCCGTGCCGCAGCTCCCGACCTATCGCGTCGACCGTGGCGCGCATCCGGGGGTCGCCGGGCGGCGCGTATCCGTAGAGCAGCCCCAGCATGACGGCGGCGTCCAGCTCGGGGCTGTCGGCGGAGCGCGTGTAGCAGCGGCGCTCAGCGGAGAAGCAGCGCGTCTCGATGAAGTCGCGCACCTGGGCGCGGGCGGTCCGCCAGCGGGCCGCGCCACGGTCCGGGATCATCCCGCGCTCGCTCAGGTCGATGGCCCGGTCGAGGGCGATCCAGCACATCATCTTCGACTGGGTGAAGTGCAGGGGCGCGCTGCGGACCTCCCAGATGCCCGAGTCCGGCCGCGGCCAGGCGGTGCAGACGAGGTCGGCCAGCTCCGCCAGGCGCCGCGCGATGTCCGCGTCAAGCCGCCCGATGGCACCGGCGTACAGCCAGCCGGTCTGCAGCAGCTCGCCGTAGGTGTCGAGCTGGAGCTGGGCGCCCGCCGCGTTGCCGGCGCGCACCGGTCCGGAGCCGCGGTACCCGGCGAGGGGGAGCGTCCGTTCCGGGGCGCGGGCGCCGCCGTCCAGCCGGTAGAGGACGCGCAGCCGCGGATGGGTGAGCTGGGTGGCGTGCATGAGCCACCAGAAGAAGGCGTCCGCCTCGGCGGAGCAGCCCAGCCGGAGGAGCGCGTCGAGGGTGAAGACCGAGTCGCGGACCCAGCAGAACCGGTAGTCCCAGTTGCGCTCGCCTCCGACGTCCTCCGGGAGCGAGCAGGTCGCCGCGGCGGCGATCGCCCCCGACGGCGCGAAGATCAGCAGCTTGAGCGCCAGCGCGCTGCGCAGCACGGCGTCCCGCCACATGCCCCCGAACCGCCGCTCCGCCGCCCAGCCGCGCCAGACCGCGATGGTGCGCTCCAGACGGGCGTCGCATTCGGCGCGGGTCGGCAGGACGAGCGGTTCCTGGTGCGCGAACGGCATCGCCAGCAGGGCCCGCCGCCCCTGCCCGAGGTCCAGGCGGCCGCTGATCGCCCCGCCATCGCACCGCGGCTCGCCCGCGTCCCAGGCGCGCACCGCGAGCGCGTCCGCGCCGGCCGTCACCACCGGCACACCGCCGCGGCTCGTGAACCGCGGGCGGCGGGCACCGTAGCCGAACCGGGGCTGGACGCTCCAGCGCATCGGCACGGTGCCCGCCACGCCGTCGAGGCGCCGCTGCAGTTCCCGCATGGGGCCGAGCGCCCCGCCGCCGTCCAGGGTCAGCGCGTCGGTGACCCGCGCGGTGCCGCGGCCGGTGGTGAACGTGGTCTCCAGCACGTTCGTGCCCGGCAGGTACCGGCGGGCGACCGTGAAGGGCTCCTCCGGCTCCAGCAGGAAGCGGCCGCCCCGGGCGGGGTCCAGGACGGCGGCGAACAGCGAGGGCGAGTCGAGGTCGGGCAGCCCCAGCCAGTCCACCGACCCGTCGGCGGCGACCAGCGCGGCACTGCGCCCGTCGCCGATCACCGCGTAGTCGCGCAGCCGGACGTGGCCGCCGGCCCGGATGGCCGTCATGCGCCCGGACCGGCCGTTCCGTCCGGCCTCAGCAGTCGCGTTTCCGGGGTGGTCAACGTATGGAGCGCAGGGTCACCTTGCGGATGAGGTGCACGTCGGTGAACGGCCCCGTGGACGCGGCGAACCCGAACTTGACGGTGTTCGGAACGGGCTGCGGCACACGGAATTGCAGCACTCGCTGGAAGCCGCTGCCGAAGTCGATGTCGACCGTCGCCATCGCGTTGGACCCGGGCGGCACGGCGACGCGGACGACCCGCTTCACCGGCTCCAGCAGGGCCTCGGCTCGCGCCGGTGTCACGCCGGCGGGCATCTGCCGCAGATCCCCGTTGAGCCGCCCGGGAAGGGAAGACGTCCAGGGGCCGGTGGTCGTCGTGTTGCGCGTCGTGGCGGCGAGGAAGCAGTAGCCGTCGATGCCGTTTCCCGGTCCGCGGGCGGTGACGATGTTGGCGCCGGGGGAAGGCGCCGGGAAACGCGTCCCGGCCGGGGAACGCTGCGCGCAGCCATTCCCGCGCCTTTCTCCGTCGCCGAAGTAGTCGCCCAGGACGTCGAGTCCGATACCGAGATATCCGCCGTCGACGCCCGGGACGAATTGCGCGTCCGCCCTGCCGTCCGGCAGTTTCTGGGCATAGCCCAGGCTGCCGCCGAACGCGCCCGGCGTGGTGAGCCGCCCGGCGCCGTCGGTGAGGAAGAAGGAGATCCCGTCCGCCGGCGTCCGGGTGGTGTTGCCGTACTGCCACTGCTCGAAGGTCGCCTCCACGCCGTTCGCCGCCGGGACCGGCGAGTCGAACATCACGGCGCCGGTCTCCTCGTAGTGGGCGTCGGTGAGCTGGAGGTATCCGCGGGGCGCCGCACCGGCCGGCGGCACGGGCCCGGCCGGGCCGGGGTGGCATCCGCCGAGCGGGTGGTTGGCCGCCTCCTGGACCGGGCCTCCGCGCCGCGCGCCCGTCAGGCAGGCGGCCCCGTACCCGATCAGCCGCGAGTCCGCGGTGGCTCCGGTGAACGACTCGTCGAACAGCACCGCCCCCGGCGCCCGGTGGGCGGCCGAGGCGTTTCCGGTCGACGCGACGGCCGCGGCGACTCCCAGGACCGCGATGACACCGGTCAGCCCACGTCTCATATTCGATTCATTCCTCTCGACTTCGCTGCGCTCTCCTGCCGGATTCATATGACCACAACGCTGCGCCGAGCACCAAGCATTGTCCGGCTATTAGCGCCATTCGCACCAGATCATTACAAGAATGCATGGCACGCAATAAAATGGTCAGGTTCGCACCATGGGCCGTCGAGCGAGTCTTGACCGGGTGGAGAGCGGCCGCCGCGATGATGGGGCCCTTCGAGCACGACCACCCGGCGCGGCCGGGGCCGGTTCTCGATCGATCTCTCCCGACAAGGAGCGGCCATGACGTCCGAGCCGAGCACGCAGCAACTCTCCGTCTTCCTGATGTTCCATGGGAACGCCGAGGAGGCGATGGACTTCTACACGTCGCTGTTCGAGGACGGCGAGGTCCTCCAGGTCATCCGCGCCCGCGCGGAGGACTCCGGCTGGGCCGAGGGCACCCTGCAGTACGGCATCTTCAAGCTCGCGGGCCAGCAGGTCGTCTGCAGCAACACGCCGCCGCCGGACAGCCGGCTGCACGACCTCATGCCCTGGCACGAGTTCACGTTCAACCCGGCCATGACGATCTACATACAGCGTGACTCGGTAAAGGACTTCGACAAGCTCTACGAGGCCCTCGCCGAAGGCGGCGAGATACATCTGCCCGCGCGCGACTACGGCTTCAGCCCGAGGTTCGCGTGGGTGAGCGACCGTTTCGGGATCTCCTGGCGGATCGACCTTTCCGCCGACTCGGCAGCCGCCTGAAGGCGACCGCCGCACCACCGGCCGTGGTTCGAGGGCGAGGTCAGTTCCAGTCGGCGGATCCCAGGACGACGGCGGAGTTGAAGCCGCCCCGGCCTCGCGCGAGGACGACGGCCGTGTCCACGGACGCGGCCCGCGGCGCCGTGGTCACCAGGTCGATGTCGTACTCGGGCGAGAGGGTGACGTTCGCCGTCGGAGGGATCATTCCCGCGCGCATCGACAGGAAGGCCGTGGCGACGTCCAGCGGAGCGGCCCCCGAGCCGAGCCTCCCCGTCATGGTCTTGGGCGCGGTGACCGGGACCCCGTGGGGGCCGAACACGTCGGTGATCGCCGCCGCCTCGACGCGGTCGAGTTCCGGGACGGCGGCGGCGTCGGCGAAGACGACGTCGACCTCCCCCGGCGGCAGGCCCGCGTCGTCCAGCGCGATCTCGATCGCCTTCCGCAGCGTCGGCGGGCGTCCGCTGCCCGGTCTCGGGTCGAAGGTGGACCCGTAGCCGCGGATCTCCCCGTACACGCGGGGCGCGCCGCGCCGCCGCGCGGCGTCGGCGCTCTCGACGGTCAGCAGGCCGCCGCCCTCCCCCGGCACGTGCCCGGCCGCGCAGGTGTCGAAGGGGAGGTAGGCGCGTTCCGGCCGGTCGCCGGTGCTCAGCCTTCCGCCGGCGAGCTGGGCCGCCCATCCCCACGAGCAGATCGGGGCGTCGACACCGCCGGACAGGATCAGGTCGCTGCCGCCGCGGACATGGCGGCGGGCGTGCGCGATGGCGTCGAGCCCGCCCGCCTGGTCCCCGACCAGCACGCCGCTCGGGCCCCGCATGCCGTGCCTGATCGAGATCTGGCCGGTGTTGACCGCGTAGAACCAGGCGAACGACTGGTAGGCGCTGACGTACTGGCCGCCCTTGCTCCAGAGGTTCTGGAGCTCCCGCTGGCCGAACTCGAACCCGCCGCAGGTGCTGGCGGTCACCACGCCCACCCCGAACTCGGGCAGGTCGGCCACGCTGACCCCGGCGCCGGCGAGCGCCTGCTCCGCGCCCACCAGGGCGAGCTGGGTCATGCGGTCGGTCTGCGGGACGAGCCGGCTCGGGAGGTGCTCCTCGGCGCTGAACCCGGAGACCTCCCCGGCGAGCTGCGCCGGGTACCCGCTCGGGTCGAACCGCGTGACCCGGCCGATGCCGCTCTTCCCGCCGCAGGTGGCGGACCAGTACTCGTCCACGCCGAACCCGTTGGGAGCCACGACGCCGATTCCGGTCACCACCGCCCGCGCCGTCACGCCGTGCTCCTTTCGGGACGGGCGAGGACCATCGCGCTCTGGAAGCCGCCGAATCCGCTGCCGACCGTCAGCACCGTGTCGGTCCGCCGGTCGCGCGCGGTCAGCGGCACGTAGTCGAGGTCGCATTCTGGGTCGGGCTCGTGCAGGTTGGCCGTCGGCGGCACCGCGTCGTTCTCCATGGCCAGGACCGAGGCCGCGATCTCGATCGAGCCGATCGCGCCGAGCGAATGGCCGACCATCGACTTGATGGAGCTGACCGGCGTGCGGCGGGCGTGCTCACCGAGGCCGCGCTTGAACGCGGCGGTCTCGTGCCGGTCGTTCTGCTTGGTGCCGGAGCCGTGGGCGTTGATGTAGTCGATGTCCTCCGGATTCGTCCGCGCGTCGTCCAGCGCCGCCCGGATGGCCTCCGCCATCTCCCTGCCGTCGGGCCGCAGCCCGGTCATGTGGAAGGCGTTGCAGCGGGAGGCGTAGCCCGCGATCTCCGCGTACGGGCGGGCGCCGCGGCGGCGCGCCGCGGCCAGCTCCTCCAGGACGAAGACCGCGGCGCCCTCGCCGAGCACGAAGCCGTTGCGGGTGCGGTCGAACGGCCGGGACGCGTGCGCGGGATCGTCGTTGCGCGGCGTGGTCGCCTTGATCGCGTCGAAGCACGCCACCGTGATCGGCGAGATGGGCGCGTCCGTGGCGCCGGCGATCATCACGTCGGCGGAGCCGTCCCGGATCAGCCCGGCGGCGTAGGCGACCGAGTCCAGCCCCGAGGTGCAGCCGGTGGAGACCACGGTGGCCGGGCCCTCGGCACCGGCCGCCCAGGCGACCTCGGCCGCGAAGGAGCTCGGCACGAAGTAGTCGTACAGGTGGGGGACGGCGTACTCGTGGTCGACGAGGTCGAGCCGGCCGCCGTCGCTGACCACCCGGTACTCCCGGTCGAGGCCCATGGTGGCGCCCACGGCGGTGCCGATGGCGACCCCGGTGCGGTGGGGTTCGACGGAGCCGAGGTCCAGGCCGCCGTCCGCCATCGCCTCCCTCGCCGCGACGACGGCGAACTGCGCCGCCCGGTCCATGCGGCGCGTCTCCTGCGGGCCGAGGCCGTGCAGCCAGGGGTCGAAGTCCGCCTCGGCCGCGATCCTGGACCGGAAGGGCGACGGGTCGAAGAAGGTGATCCCCCTGGTCGCCGTCCGGCCCGTGCTGAGCAGGTCCCAGAAGTTCTTCACTCCGATTCCGCCCGGCGCCAGCACCCCCATTCCGGTGATGACTACCCGTCGGCCGGTCATACGGACTCCCAGCGATTGAGTTTCATCGTCACGATCCCTCCGTCTCGCGCGGCCGTTCGTCCGGGCCGTCGCCGTAGTACTCATCCCAGACGAAGGGCCAGTACATCCAGCCCACCCAGATCAATTCCTCGTCGAGACGACGCAGGATCGACCGCATGACGGATTTCAACCAAGCCCGCTTCACCCTGGCGTTCCTCCCTCCGGCCGCGGACCGCGTTATTACGCCGTCTCCTGCCGGTTTCTGAGCTGCTGGGCGAACAGGCTCCATTCCTGGCTGATGGCCTCCGCCATGGGGGCGATGACGGTCTGCCAATGCGCCGGGACGGTGTTGAGGAATTCCCGCCACCGCTGCGGATCGGCCGCGTGCAGCGACATCCACCGGAGGAACTCCTTGCCGCTGTCGGTGTAGCGGACGGCCGGGTCGTTGGCCATCTTGGCCACGATCTGCGGCCAGGTCGGCGGCAGGTCGGCGTGGTTCCGGCGGCGCAGCGGCGTGCTGTTGTCGGGCGGCGGCGCCGCGTCGTCCTCGTCGGGGAGCCTCCTGACCGCGCGGGGAACCGGCCGGGCGGCGGGCCCGGCGGGCGATTCGGCGCTTGCATCGGGGGGCGGCGCGGCGGTGGGCCGGTGCCCGTTGCGCTCCGGGTTCACGCCCCGGCGCAGGCGGGCCCGGACGTCGTGGACCGTTCCGAGCGACACGTCGGTCTCCCGGGCGACCTGCCGGAGCGGGGCGTCGGGGTGGGCGGTGATGTACTCGGCGGCGCGGAGCCGGCCCTCCCCCGGGGTGACCGGGCGCCGCTTCCCGTCGCGGCCGAGGCGCTTGTCACCGAGCCCGCCGGCCGCCGACCGGCCGCGCAGCGACGCGATCGTCTTCGCGCTCAGGCCGGTGATGGTGGCGATGGCCCGGTCGGACCAGTCGGGGTGGGCGGCCAGGACGCTCTTGGCCCCGAACACGCGGTCGGCCTTGGACAGCGGCAGCCCGTGCGAGCTGTTGGCCTTCATGGCCAGGACGAGCGCCTCGGAGTCCGTGCAGTCGACGAAGCGGGCCTTGACGCTGCTGTCGCCGCGCAGCTTGGCCGCCTCCAGCCGGTGCACGCCGTCGATGACCCGCCAGCCGTCCTCCTGGACCAGGAGGGGCGGCAGCTCCGCGGCGCCGGACGCGTCGACCAGCAGGTGGACGTGCGCGGCGTCCGTCCCGCTCTGCCGGAGCCCGGGTCCCGGCGACAACGCGCCCACCGCCACCTCGCACGCGGGCAGCTTCTCGAAGTTCTTCAGGTTCAGGCCGTCCGCGTGCGAAGGGTCGGCGGCCGGGTCGTCGGCATCGTGCCCGGCGGAACCGACATCGCCCGCGACGCCGACACCCGCGACACCCACACCGCCCGCGACCAGGAGAGCCTGTCCATTGCCACCAGCCATGCCCGGTGCTCCTCCCTGCTGCTGCCGTACCCGATGGACTCTCGCAAGGGCGCCTTTAAGCGCGGTCGACGGCGGATGGACGCTCTCTGGACCGGCGATGCAGCGCCGCTGGTGCGCGTTCATCCGGGCGTTCTCCTCAGTTGAACCGCCGGTGGAGGAAGGCGGGCACTGTTCGCCTGCGCCGCGACCGTGATTTCGTTCGGTGGCATTCCTCAGTGACGGTCACCCGAGACAGGGCGGAAGGACGGGGCTTGTCATGAAGCAATCGCCGAACGGTGCGGTGAGCACCCGGCCCGCGGCCGGGCGGCAGGTGATCGGGATATGCGCGCGGACGGCTCCGGTCACGCTGCAGGGCAGCGAGATGACCGTCAGCCTGGCGTTCCAGCCGCATGTCGAGCGGCTCGCCTCCGCGGGCTGCACTCCCCTGCTGGTCCCGCTGCTGCCCGGCGTCGAGCACATCCTCGATCGCCTGGACGGCCTGCTGGTCCCGGGCGGCCCGGACGTGGACCCGTCGCTGTACGGAGGCACGGCGCACCCCCGGACCCGCGGCGCCGACCCGGCCGTGGACGCCGCCGAGCTGGCACTGGTCGAGGGGGCCCTCGGCGCGGGCCTGCCCGTCCTCGCCGTCTGCCGCGGCATGCAGCTGCTCAACGTGCTCCGCGGCGGCACGCTGCACCAGCACCTGCCCGAGGTCACCGGCAACGACGACCACTGCCCGGAGACCGGGGCGTTCGCGCTCGGGCGGCACCGCCTGGACCTGGAGCCCGGGAGCCGGATCGCCGAGATCCTCGGCGGAGACTCGCTGGAGACCGCCTGCCACCACCACCAGGCGATCGACCGGCTCGGCACCGGCCTCACCCCCACCGCGTGGGCACCGGACGGGGTGATCGAGGCGGTGGAGGTGACCGGCCGGCCGTTCGCGGTCGGCGTGCAATGGGAGGCCGGCCACACCGGAAACGAATGGCTCTACCGCGCCCTCGCCGATGCCGCCGCGCACGCTTCCGCGTGACCGCCGCCATTCTCTTGAACACCATCGGGTACTTGCGGCCCGGACCATCCCGGAAGCAGGGTGCTGGGCCATGCGGTTCGCGCCATCGACGACCGGAGGGAAAGCGACCCGATGAAAATCATCAACGCCGGCCTGGGCCGGACGGGCACGACTTCGCTGAAGGTCGCCCTGGAGCGGCTGGGTTACGGGCCGTGCTTCCACATGTTCGACATCGTCGGCGACGAAGCGCGCCTCGCGCAGTGGGAGAAGATCGTCTGCGACGGGCAGAGCCCTGATTGGGACGCTGTTTTCGACGGCTACAACTCGGCCGTGGACGGGCCCCCGTCCGTTTACTACGGGGAAATGGCCAAGGCGTTCCCCGAGGCGAAGATGATCCTCACCGTGCGGGATCCCGAGCGCTGGTACCAGAGCACCTACGACACGCTTTACCAGTTCGTCCTCATGAACGAGTCGAAGCGGCCGGACCCGCGCTCCATGCCGGCCCGGATCTACCGCGTGACGAGCACCATGGTCTGGGACGGCCTTTTCGGCGGGCGCTTCTCCGACAAGGAGCACGCGATCGAGGTCTTCGAGCGGCACAACCGGGAGGTCGTGGAGGGCATCGACGCGGGCAGGCTCCTCGTCTACGACGTGAAGCAGGGCTGGGAACCGCTGTGCGAGTTCCTGGGCGCCGACGTGCCGCCGGACCCCTTCCCGCACGCCAACGACACCGCGACCATGCGCGAGCAGCTCGCGCGGGCGGCCGGCGGAGCCCCGTGAGACGCCCGAACCGGAAGTAGAACCGACGTACCGTCAGAAGGAGCCGGTGGAATGGCGGATAAGGGGACGGGCACGGGAACGGTCGAGGTCCCGGTCCTGATCGTCGGCGGCGGGGGATGCGGCCTGGCCGCGTCCGTCTTCTGCTCCGACCACGGCGTCGGCCACCTGCTGGTGGAACGGCACGCCGGCACGTCGGTGATCCCGAAGGCGCACTACCACAACCAGCGCACGATGGAGATCCTGCGCCAGCACGGGCTGCACGGGGCGGTGGCCGAGCAGGCGGCGCCGGTGGAGGCGTTCGCCAAGGTGCGCTGGCTGACCTCGCTGGACGGCGACCGGCCGCTCGACGGCCGGATGATCCACGAGATGGACGGCTTCGGCGGCGGCGTGCTGCGCGAGCGCTACTCGGCGGCCGGCCCCGTCCTGCCCACCAGGCTGCCGCAGAGCCGGCTGGAGCCGATCCTGCGCCGCCATGCGGAACGGCGGAATCCCGGGCGCATCCTCTTCGGTCACGAACTGGTCGAGTTCGCGGACGAGGGCGACCGCGTCGTCGCCACGGTCCGCGACACCCGGACCGGCGCGGTCCTCGACATCGCGGCGCGGTACCTCATCGCGGCGGACGGCGGCCGCACGGTCGGGCCCGCGCTCGGCATGGAGATGCGGGGCCGGCCCGCGCTGCGGCAGATCACGACCGTGTACTTCTCCGCGGACCTGTCGCCGTGGTGGCGCGAAGGCGCGCACATGACCCATTTCCTCAACCCCTACAATCCCGGGCTCTTCAGCAACCTGTTCGAGATGGGGCCGACCTGGGGAAAGCACTGCGAGGAATGGGTCATGCACTTCCACCTCCCGCCGGACGAGGCCGCCGGCGCGGACGAGGAGGCGATCGTCCCCCGGATCCGCGAAGTGCTCGGCCTGCCCGGCCTGGAGCCGAACCTGCTGGGCGTGACGTCCTGGACCGTCCAGGGGCTGCTCGCCGACGGCTACCGCCGGGGCCGCGTGCTGTTCGCCGGCGACGCCGCGCACCGCCAGCCGCCGACCGTCGGCCTCGGCCTGAACAGCGGGATCCAGGACGCGCACAACCTCGCCTGGAAGCTGGCCGCGGTGCTCACCGGCCGGGCGCCCGACGGCCTGCTCGGCAGCTACGAGGCGGAGCGGCGGCCGGTCGGCCGGCACAACATCGACTGGGCGCTGTCCGCGGCGGCCCACAACCAGGCGATCCTCGGCGCCATCGGCCTCGGCGCGAACACCCCGCCGGAGCGCCGGGAGCGGATGTTCGCCGCGTACTTCGACCCGTCCCCGCTCGGCGCGGCCGGGCGGGCGCGGGCCGCGGAGATGTTCGCCACCGCCCGCGGCGGGTACCAGGCGCACGACCTGGAGATCGGCTTCGCCTACGAGGACGGCGCGGTCTGCCCGGACGGCGGCCCGCCCCCGTCCCGTGAGCCGCTGCGCGACGTGTACCGGCCCACGACCCGTCCCGGGCACCGGCTGCCGCACGCCTGGCTCGACCGCGGCGGGCGGCGCCTGTCGACCCACGACCTCGCCGGCGCCGGCCTCGGCTTCGCGCTGCTCACCGGCCCGGCGGGAGCGCCGTGGTGCGAGGCGGCCGCGCAGGTGGCGGAGAAGTTCTCGATCCCGATCCGGACGGCGCAGATCGGGGACGGGGCCGAGTTCGCCGACGCCGACGGGCAGTGGGCGGCCGTCCGGGAGACGGCCGACGAAGGCGCCGTCCTGGTGCGTCCCGACAACCACGTGGCCTGGCGCAGCATGGGCGCCGGCGACGATCCCGCAGGTGCTCTGGCGGACGCGATATCCCGGGTTCTGCACCACGACAGCGCCGCCCGTTAGCGACCCCCCGGGGGCGCACGATGACCGAACTCCCTGGTGGGACGGCGCGACGCGTTCTCTAGCGGCCGTCCAGCGGCACGCCGCAGATTGGGACACGGACACAGCCATTCGCCAGGAGGAGGGCGTCATGCGCAAGGTCGTTTCGCGGGACGGCACGACGATCGCCTACGAGAAGGCGGGTGACGGCCCGCCGATCGTGCTGCTCAACGGAGCGTTCCGCGACCACACGATCTTCGAGTCGCTGGTGCCCGAGCTGGCGCCGCACTGCACCACTTACGTCTACGACCGCCGGGGCCGCGGCGAGAGCGGGGACGCGCCCGCCTATGCCGTCGAGCGGGAGATCGAGGACCTCGTGGCGGTCATCGGCGAGGCGGGCGGCGAGGCCGTGGTGTTCGCCGGGTCCTGCGGCGCGAACCTGGCGATCGAGGCGGCGCTGGCCGGCGCCCCGATCACCAAGCTGGGGCTGCACGAGCCGTTCTACCGGGTCGGCGACAATCCGAAGCCTCCGGCCGGCTTCACGGACACCCTCCGCGCCCTGGTGGAGGACGGCAGGCGCGGCGAGGCCGCGGAGTACTTCCTCACCGAGATGATGTGGCTCGACCCCGAGATGATCGCGAACTGGCGGCGGACCCCGCTGTGGGCGACGAACGAGGCGAACGCGCATACGCTCCTCTACGACACGGCCATCTGCGGCGACTTCGAGGTCCCGGCGCGGCGGCTGGCCTCCCTGCCGACGCCCGCGCTCGTCGTCAACAGCGAGAACACCGGCGACTGGCTGCGCGCGGCGGCGCGGGAGACCGCGGCCGCGCTGCCCAACGGCTGGGGGATGCAGCTGCCCGGTTCGTGGCACCGGATCGAGATGGACATCCTCGGCCGGGTCCTGGCGGGGTTCGCGACGACGTGACCGGCGGGCCCAGCCCGCAGACGTGACCCGCGAGCGCGCCGCTCGCGGGTCACGTCGTGCCGGCTCCGCCGGCCGTCAGCCGCCCGGCTCCCAGTGGTAGAAGCGGGTCGCCATGGCGTCGGCGGGCGAGCGCCAGGTCAGCGGGTCGTAGGCCTCGATGTAGCCCTTCAGGTCGTCGCTGATCTTGATGAAGCGGGGGTCGGTCCGCGCCTGGAGGATCCGGTCGCCGCCGTGCTCGTCGTCGAAGTCCTGCAGGTGGAAGTACAGGCCCTGGTAGGTGAACAGCTCGCGGCGCCGGGTGCCCATGCGGTCCGGCATGTCCGTCCGGTCGAACTCGCCGAACAGCCGCGCGACGTCCGGCCGGCAGCGCGGGTCCATCCGCGCGACGATCAGGGTGCTCTGCATTTGCGCTCTACCGCCTTCACTGCGAGTTCGCTGTATTTCGGGACGAGGGTGGGGCGTCAGTAATTCCCGAGCCCTCCGCAGACATTGATCGCCTGTGCCGTCACGGGAGCGGCGGCGTCGCTGACCAGATATTCCACGAGCGCCGCCACCTCTTCGGGAGTGGAGTAGCGGCCGAGCGGGATCTTCGCCTGGAAGCGCTCCAGGATCTCTTCCTCGGTGGTGTCGAAATGCGCGGCGTAACCCTGCCGCACCCGCTGCGCCATCGGGGTCTCGACGTAGCCGGGGCAGACGGCGTTGACGGTGACGCCGGTCTTCGCGAGTTCCAGGCCCAGCGCCTTGGTGAATCCGATGACGCCGTGCTTGGAGGCGGAGTAGGGGGCGCCGAGCACCACGCCCTGCTTGCCGCCGGTGGACGCGATGTTGATGATCCGCCCCCGGCCGCGTTCGAGCAGCCGCCCCGACCGGAGCGCCTCCCTGGTCATCAGGAAGACGCTGTTCAGGTTGGTGTCGATGACGTCGTACCAGAGCTCGTCGGCGATGTCCGCGGTGACGCCGCCGCCGCTGCGGCCGGCGTTGTTCACCAGGACGTCGATGTGCCCGTACCGCTCCACGGCGGCGCCGACGAGGCGCGCGACGTCCTCCGGGCGCCGGACGTCCGCGGCCGCGCCGTCGGCCTCGTACCCGTTCGAGCGGAGCTTGCCGACCGTCTCCTCGACGGCCTCCGGGGTGCGGGAGCCGATGAAGACCTTGCAGCCGCGGCCCGCGAGAGTTTCGGCGACCGCCAGGCCGATCCCGCTGGTCCCACCGGTGATCAGCGCAACCTGCTGTCCATTGTCCGCCATTCCGCCTATCCCTTCGTAGGACTTTTGCCACGGCAGCATGGCATGGCGCCCACTAATCTCGGTCGAGCGCGGATAGATTCCCGCTCGGTTCAACCGGGCCCATTCCTCCGGTTGAACACCACTCGGTTGAACAAGGCCGAAGACGAGTTGCGGGCGAAAAAAGCACGAATCTATGGTCGGGCACCAGAGGCTACCAATCCAGGAGGCGAAAATGTCCGCAGTGCCCACGGTGCGGGACCAATCGGCCGCGTATTCTTTGCTCGACCTGATCCAGGGCGCGGTGATCACTCAGGCGATCTCGGTGGCGGCCAAGCTCGGCATCGCGGACGTCCTCGGCGACGGGCCGCTGTCCGCGCAGGAGATAGCCAAGCGGGCGGGAAGCGACCCCGAGGCGACGCACCGGCTGCTGCGCACGCTGTCCGGCTACTCGGTGTTCGCCGTCGAGCCCGACGGCCGGTTCGCGCTCACGCCCATGGCCGAGGCGCTGCGCGAGGACGCGCCGGACTCGATGCGCGGCATGGCCGTCCTGATGGGCCACCCCCTGCTCTGGGAGGACTGGGGGCACCTGCTCGGCTCCGTGCGGACGGGCGAGGCCAACCTGCCGAAGCTGAGGGGCATGGGCGCCTACGAGTTCCTCGGCGCCAACCCCGAGTACGCCGCCGTGTTCTTCCAGGGCATGGGCAGCATCTCGGCCTCGGAGACCGAGCCGGTGCTGGCGGCGTACGACTTCTCGCGGTTCCGCACGATCGTCGACGTCAACGGCGGGCGGGGCGGCCTGCTGGCGGGAATCCTCGCGCAGGCGCCGGGCTCCCGGGGCGTGCTGGTCGAGTCCGAGGCCGCGTCCGCGGACGCGGCGGCGGTGTTCGAGGCCGCCGGTGTCGCGGACCGGGCCGCGATCGAGGACGGCAGCGGCTTCGGCAGGCTGCCGGCGGGCGCGGACGCCTACGTGCTCAAGCACGTCCTGCACGACTTCCCCGAGCCCGAGTGCCTCGCGGTGCTGAAGAACGTCCGGGACGCCATCGCCCCCGGCGGCAGGCTGCTCCTGGTCGAGTACGTGCTCGGCGGCGGCAACGAGCGGCACATCGGGAACGTCATCGACCTGTGGCTGCTCCTCCTGCTCGGCGCGAAGGAGCGCACGCTGCCGCAGTACACCGAGCTGTTCGCCAAGGCCGGCCTGAAGGTCACCGGGGTCGTCCCGACGACCTGCCCGGTCTCGATCGTCGAGGCGGTACCTGCCTGACCCCCCGGTGCCCCCCCACTCGAAGCCAAGCCCACTCGAAGCTGAGGACAGAGCATGGAAACCGACGTAATCGTTGTCGGCGCCGGGCCCACGGGGTTGACGCTCGCGGGCGAGCTGCGCCTGGGCGGTGCCGAGGTCATCGTCGTCGAGCGGCTGACCGAGCGGGGCTGGCAGTCGCGCGGCATCGGCTTCACCGCGCGGGCCACCGAGATGTTCCACCAGCGCGGGCTCCTCGACCGCCTGGAGAACCCCGAGATCACGAGGCGGGGGCACTTCGGCGGCGTCCCGATCGACTACGGGATCCTGGAGGGGGCGCACTTCGGCGTCCGCAACGCGCCCCAGTACAAGATCGAGGAGATGCTCGAAGGGTGGGCGCTGGAGCTGGGCGCGCACGTGCGCCGCGGCTACGAGCTCACCGGCCTGGAGAGCACCGGGGACGGCGTCACCGCGGTCGTCCGGGGGCCGGACGGCCCCGAGGAGTGCACCGCCCGCTACCTGGTCGGCTGCGACGGCGGGCGGAGCACCGTCCGGCGGCTCGCCGGGTTCGACTTCGCCGGCGCCGACGCGACCCGCGAGATGTTCCTCGCGGACGTCAAGGGCTGCGACATCAAGCCCCGCCGCATCGGTGAGCTGCTCCCCAAGGGCATGGTCATGGCGGCTCCGCTGGAGCACGGCTACACGCGCATCATCGTGTGCGAGAACGAGCGCCCGCCGGACGACGGCGACCAGGTGACGTTCACCGGACGCCAGGTCGGGTTCACCGAACTCGCGGACGCCTGGCAGCGGCTGACCGGCGACTCGATCCACCACGGCGAGGCGCGCTGGGTCAGCAGCTTCACCGACGCCACCCGCCAGGTCACCGAGTACCGGCGCGGCCGGGTGCTGCTGGCCGGGGACGCCGCGCACATCCACCTGCCCGCGGGCGGCCAGGGGCTGAGCGTCGGCGCGCAGGACGCCTTCAACCTCGGCTGGAAGCTGGCCGCGACCGTCGCGGGCCGGGCCCCCGAGGGGCTGCTCGACACGTACCACGCCGAACGGCACCCGGTCGGGGCGCGGGTCCTGCTCAACACCCTCGCCCAGGGGACGCTCAACCTCAACGACGACAAGGTCGAGCCGCTGCGGAACGTCATGGCGGAGCTCAGCGAGATCCCCGCGGTGGCGCGGCACCTGATCGGCATGGTGAGCGGTTTCGACGTCCGCTACGACATGGGCGCGCCGGGGCGGCACCCGCTGCAGGGCGGGCGGATGCCCGACCGGGAGCTGGCGCTCGCCGGCGGCGGCCGGGACCGGATCGCGCGCCTGCTGCACCCGGCGCGGGGCGTCCTGATCACCGCGGACGCGTCGGGCGAGACGGCCCGGACCGCCGCCCGGTGGTCCGACCGCGTCGACGTGGCCGAGGTGCGGGAGTTCCCGCCCGGACCGGAGGAGGGCGGCGCGCCGACCGAGTCGGTGCTCCTCCGCGCCGACGGATACGTCGCCTGGGCCGCGCCGGACGGGGGCGGCCTGGAGGACGCCCTGCGGCGCTGGTTCGGCGCGGCCCGGAAGGACCACGGCGTCCGAGTGCCGGCGTCCGCCCGCTAGGCGGCCGCCGCCGGTCGGACCCTCCGAACCCAGAGGAGAACGAACGTGACCACGAGCACGATGCGTGAGACGGAACACGAGATCAAGATCGACGCTCCGGCCGGGAAGGTCTACGGGCTGATCGCGGACGTCGGCAGGTGGCCGGAGATCTTCCCCCCGACCGTGCACGCCGAATGCGTCGAGCGGGACGGGGACTCGGAGCTGATCCGGCTCTGGGCGACCGCGAACGGCACCGCCAAGACGTGGACGTCCCGGCGCGAGCACGACCCGGAGCGGATGAGCGTCTCGTTCCGCCAGGAGCGGTCCCAGCCCCCGGTGGGCGGCATGGGCGGCGAATGGGTGGTGGAGCCCCTTTCCGGGACCGCCTGCCGCGTGCGCCTGCTCCACGACTTCTTCGCGGCGAGCGGCGACCCCGCCGACCTCGACTGGATCAGCCGGGCGGTCGACCGCAACAGCGGGTCGGAGCTGCGGGCGCTCAAGGAGAGCGCGGAACTGGCGGGACCCGACCGGCTCGTCACGTTCGACGACGCGGTCACCGTCGACGGCGACGTGCGGGACGTGTACGACTTCCTCAACGAGGCCCAGCTCTGGACGCGGCGCCTCCCCCACGTGGCCAGGGTGTCGCTGGAGGAGGACACGCCCGGGCTGCAGATCCTCGAGATGGACACGAAGACCAAGGACGGGCAGGTGCACACCACGCGTTCCGTGCGCGTGTGCCAGCCGTACACGAGCATCGCCTACAAGCAGACCGTCCTGCCCGCGCTGCTCGCCCTGCACACGGGGCGCTGGATCATCGAGCGGCACGGCGGCGGGGTGTCGGTGACCTCGCGGCACACCGTGCGGATCAACACCGAGCGCATCCCCGAGGTGCTGGGCGACGACGCGGACGTGCGGGCCGCGCAGGACTTCGTCCGGAACGCCCTGAGCGGCAACAGCCTGGCCACCCTGCGGCTCGCCAAGGAGCACGCCGAGGACGCCGGAAGGCGGGCGGCATCGTGACGCGACCGGGAAGTCCCGCGACCGACAGGCCCGCGACCGAAAGGCGGGGCGCGCGGAAGGTGGAGAGAGACATGGAAGGCTTTGACGCGGACGTCGTGGTCGTGGGGGCGGGGCCCGCCGGGCTCATGCTCGCCGGGGAGCTGCGCCTGGCCGGCGTCCGGACCGTCGTCCTGGACGTGCTGGCCGAGCCGATGCGGCAGTCCCGCGCCCTCGGCTTCTCGGCCCGCGCCATCGAGGAGTTCGACCAGCGCGGGCTGCTGGCCCGCTTCGGCGATGTGCAGACCATCCCCTTCGGCCACTTCGGCGGGCTGCCCATCGACTACCGGGTGGTCGAGGGCGGCTCCTACGGGGCGCGGGGCATCCCGCAGTCGCGCACCGAGGAGGTGCTGGCCGGGTGGGCCACCGAGCTCGGCGCCGTGATCCACCGGGAGCACGAGGTCGTCGGGCTCACCCCGGACGACGCCGGCGTCGAGGTGGACGTCGCGACCCCGGAGGGCCGCAAGCGCCTGCGCGCCCGCTACGTGGCGGGGTGCGACGGAGCGCGCAGCACCGTCCGCAAGCTCACCGGCATCGACTTCCCCGGCACGGACCCGACCGTCGAGCTGTGGTTCGCCGACGTGACGGGATGCCCGCTGCGGCCGCGCTTCGCCGGGGAGCGCGTGCCCGGCGGGATGGTCATGGTGCTGCCGCTGGGGCCGGAGGCCAACCGCGTCATCGTGTACGAGCGCGGCATGAAGCGGCAGGGCGACGGCGCCCCGGGCTTCACCGAGATCGCCGCCGCCTGGCAGCGGCTGACCGGTGAGGACATCGGCGGCGCGCGGCCGCTGTGGACCAGCTTCACGACCGATTCGAGCCGCCAGGCGGCGGAGTACCGCCGGGGGCGGGTGTTCCTGCTCGGCGACGCCGCGCACATCCACCTGCCGATCGGCGCCCAGGGAATGAGCGCGGGCATCGGCGACGCCATGAACCTGGGGTGGAAGCTCGGCGCCGTGCTCAACGGCCACGCGCCCGAGGAGCTCCTGGACACCTACCACTCCGAGCGCCACCCGGTGGCCGCGGGCATCCTGAACAACACGCTCGCCCAGCGGACCCTGTACCTCGGTGCCGACGACATGAACCCCATGCGGGAGGTCATGACCGAGCTGCTGGCGTACGAGGAGGTCCAGCGGCGGCTGGTCGGCATGGTCACCGGCCTGGACATCCGCTACGACGTCGGCCAGGGCGACCACCCGCTGGCCGGCCGGCGCCTGCCGGACATCGAGCTCGCAGGCGGCCCGTCCGGGAAGGAGAGCGCCTTCCGGCTCCTGCACGCGGGCCGCGGCATCCTCCTCGACCTGCGCGGCGACGACGAGGTGCGCGCCGCCGCCGGACCGTGGACGGACCGGATCGACGTCGTCACCACGGCCTCGCGTCCCGCGGGCGCGCTCGCCGACGTCGAGGCCGCGCTGGTCCGGCCGGACGGCCACCTCGCCTGGATCGGCGCCGGCGGCTCCCGCGCGTCCGGCCTCCCGGAGGCCCTCGCCCGCTGGTTCGGCCGGCCGCACAAGAGCCACCGGCCTGCGGCGCCCGCAGCGGCGGGCGCCCGGCCGTAGCGGCCGTAACCCGAGAACCGCACCGCAACCCCGAGGACGTGAGGTCGAACATGCCATTCATCAATCCCGAGGACGGGTACCTGACGGTCATCAACCTGTTCCGGACGGAGACGCACGAGCAGGTGGACCGGCTGGTCAGCGAGATGCGGGCGATCGTCGACACGGCGGCGTTCCCCGGCTGGATCTCCAGCACCGTGCACCGGGGCCAGGAGCAGCCGGGCACCGCGAACTTCATCCAGTGGCGCGGGAAGGAGGACCTGGAGTCGCGCTACGCCGGGGCCGAGTTCAAGCACCGGACGGTGCCGGTCTTCGAGGAGATCACCACCTACGTCCGGCTGATGCAGACCGAGGTCGAGCTGAGCCGGCGCCACCCGTCCCAGGGCGACGCCACCGAGGTCTCCCCCGGCCGCGGGGACTACACGGTCCTCGAAGTGCTCGGCGTGGACCCCGCCGACCAGGACGAGCTGATCGCCGCGGTCGGGTCGTCCCACGACTGGCTGGTGGACACGCCCGGCTACCGTTCGCAGAGCGTGCTGCGGGGCGTCCGGTCCCGCACCCTCGATCGCGGCGGCCTCTCGACGGTCGGCACGGACAACGACTTCGTCGTGGTCTATTCGCAGTGGGACGGCAAGTCGTCCTACGACGCGTTCCGCGGGACGGCCGAGGACGAGCGGCCCGCCGCGGGCCGCAAGAACGAGGACAGGCGGAGATCGCTGACGACCGAGCACGACTGGAACACCTACCGGGTCGTCCACAGCCGTTCCGCGTCGGAGCCCGCCGTGGTCTGACCCACCGGCACGCGCGAACGCTCGCGGCCCCCGGCCGGAAAGGCCGGGGGCCGCGAGCGTTTCCCTCACCGACGCCTCATTCGGCGCTGGTCATTCGGCGATGGTCTCCCAGTGCCACCGGCTGTCGAAGGCCGTGACCTCGATGTCCGCGCCGCCGGCCACCAGCTCCGCCGCGAGGCCCGTGGCCTTCGCGATGAACCCCGAGGCGCGGTCGGCGGCCAGCAGGTCCTGCTCGCCGTACGGCAGCCCCTCGCAGCGGAGCAGCCGCAGGTCGACGAACCCGTCGAACGTCCGGTCCAGCACCCGCACCGGCTGCGGGCTGCGGATGGTGAAGCGCACCTTGGCGGCGACGTGGCCGTGGTGGTGCTGGTCGGAGTAGTACGCGATGTCCGGGATAGTCGGCGGGACGAAGTAGTCGCGGGCCGCGACCTCGGGGACCTTCGGGAGGTTGCCGGCCAGGAAGTGCCAGGAGTTGTACTGCATCCGCGCGGACATGGCCCATGCAGCGTCGGCCATGTGCGCGGCCGAGTCCCCGAAGTACCGCCGGGCATCCGGCGCGGGCACGACGCAGCAGAAGAAGTGCGGCAGGTCCCAGGCGGCGATCTCGGGCCAGTCCCCGCAGCGCAGCGCCGCGGTGAGCGCGGTCAGCGACCGCATGCCGCGGCTCATCGCGAAGTCGGCGTCGAACGCCGCCGTCGACGCGCGCACGGTCTCGTGCACGAGGGACTCGAGGCCCGTCCGGGACGCGCCGTGCGGTTCGGCCAGCCAGCCGGGCGACGCCTCCAGCGAGGCGCCCAGTTCCGCGAGCGAGCCGCCGGCGACCGGGAGCCGCTCGCTGAGCCGGGCGCAGAGGTCCGCCTCCAGTTCCCGGGCCTCGCCGGCGGGCGCGCCGGCGACCCGCTCGATCTTGTGCATCAGCGGGCCGTGGATCTCGCGGTAGAGCCGGACCCGCCCGGTGATCTCGCGGCGCCGCCGGGCGATCGCCGCCGCCAGGCCGCCGAGGTCCGCCACCGAGTCCGAGGCGGCGGGCGGTATCCGCTCCCCGCCGGGGACCGCGTCGTACGCCGCGCGCGTCCGCTCCAGGAGGCGGGCCACGTGCTCGACGGTGAGCTGCGTCCCGTTGGCCTCCTCGATCCGGGCGAACCCCGCCGACCGCACCAGCAGCGTCAGGCAGGTCACCATCAGGACGTCGCCGTCCGACCACAGGTCCAGCGGCACCGTGGCCAGGCTGCTCAGCGCGCAGTCGGGGTGGCCCGGCCACAGCGTCTTCCCGGCGAGGGTGTTCCGGTCACGGAAGTTGGTGTACTGGCGGTCGCCGGAGTACAGCACGAACGGCGCGGTCCGGAGGGCCGCCTCCTTCAGGTTCTCCAGCATGTCCCGGCGGCCGTCCGGGCCCGCCGCCGCCAGCCGCGCGCGGCAGTCGGCGGCCGAGCCGCGCAGCCGCTCGGTGGCGGCGTCGAGCTCGGCCCGGTAGCGCGCCAGGTCGCGGTCGGACCACGGCACGCGCAGCACGCCGCCCACGAGGTCCTCCTCCCCCGCCAGCGGGGGCTCGGAGGGGACGCGCACGACGATCCGGCCGCTCGTGTTCAGCCCGATCTCGCCCAGGAACGCCGCCGGGGCCTCGGCCTCCGGGGCGGTGCCCCGGAGACCGGGTGTTCGCCACGACCGGCCGAAGAGGACCTTCAGCGCGCACTCCTCCGCCGCGGGCAGCGCCCGCAGCTGGATGTCCGCCGGGACGTGCCCGGCGAGCGTGAGCAGCGTGTCCATGGCCGACGACAGGTCCGGTTCGGCGGCCGCCCGCCGCCAGACCCGTTTCAGCAGCCCCGGGAACCCGGCGTCGTCCGGTACCGGGTAGTCGGGTCCGGGTGCGGTTCCCGCCCGCCGGCCGAGCCTGCTCGGCCGGCGGCTCTGCCGCGCTCTCGCCAGCGCGTCCTTGCGGGACAGCGTGCTGTCAGGCGTGGTGGGCAGGGTCATCGCTCCCCCCTCCGGCCGTCAGGCCGACGTGGTCCCAGAGCTGCTCCGGGGTGGGCGTCCACTCCTCGTCCACGTAGATGCAGTCGACGGGGCAGACCATCACGCAGACCGGGCAGCCGGAGCACAGCTCGGGGACGATGACGACGTCGAGCCCCCGGTCGAATATCGCCCCGAACTCGGGCGGGCAGTTGCGCCGGCACAGGTCGCACGTGATGCATTCCGAGGCCTCGATGCGGCGCGGGGGCTTCTTCCAGTTCTCGTCGCGGGACCGCTGCGCGATCCGCTCGGCGCGCCCGGCATCCGCCACGGCGGTCGTTTCCTTCGCCCACGGCATGTCGTGCTCTCACCTCGGCTTCCTGGTCGCGTGGCTGCGGGTTCGTCAGTAGGCACCGAAATATTCGCGGTGCTCCCATTCGGTCACTTCTCCGGTGGCGGGCCGTTCCGCCGCGCACCATTCCTCGAACCGCGACACCTCGCTTTCCTTGAGCATCGTCAGGCAGGTCTTGAGCGGCTTTCCGAGCAGGTTCTCCGCGGGGCCGCTCGCGCCGAACGCGTCCAGTGCCTCGCGCAGCGAACCCGGCAGCGCCGGATACGGGGTCCGCGCGGGCGCGGTTCCGGCGGTCAGCCCTTCCAGGCCCGCGTAGAGCTGGGCCGCGATGGACAGGTACGGGTTCGCGCACGACTCCCCGACGCGGTTCTCGACGTGCGTCGCGCTGCCGCCGCTGAGCACCCGCACCATCGCGGTGCGGTCCTCGAAGCGCCAGTCGACGGAGGTCGGGGAGAGCGAGAACTCCGGCGCCAGCCGCCGGTAGCCGTTCACGGTCGGGACGCTGGGCAGGCACAGTTCGCGGGCGTGCGACAGCAGTCCGGCGACGTAGGACTCCCCCTCGGGCGACATCACGTCGAGCGCGTTGCCGTTGGCCGCGAACACGTTGCGGCCTGTCTTGGTGCTCGTGACGGACTGGTGCAGATGCCAGCCGCTGGAGTCGAAGCCGTCCAGGCGCGGCAGCGTCATGAAGGACGCGTGCATGCCGCGCCGCCTGCAGAACCGCTTGACCTGGGTGCGGAAGAGCAGCATCGCGTCCGCCGCGTCCAGGGCCAGCATCGGGCCGAAGGTGGTCTCCAGCTGGCCCGGGCCCGACTCGTGCTCCATCGAGCGCAGCGGGAGGCCGAGCGCGATGAGCGTCGCGGCCAGCGGGTCCGCGACGTCCGCCACCGAGTCGTAGTAGCCGTCGAGGTTGAACTGGTAGCCGGGGTTGACGGCCTCCACCGCCGGGGCGGGCCCCTGCCGGCCGAAGCCGTTGCCCGCGTTGCCGGGCGGGCCGCCGGTCAGCCGGGTGAGGTACCACTCGACCTCCAGCCCGATGACCGGGGCCAGGTCGTGCTTGGCGTACTGGGCGCAGACGCGGCGCAGGACGTCGCGGGAGGCGAGCGGGTGCGGGGTGCCGTCGCGCAGGTACTCGTTCCCGAGCACCCAGGCGGTCCTCGGCTCGGTCCCGGGCAGCACCTGGAACGTGCGCGGGTCCGGGACGAGCACGAAGTCGCCCGCGCCGAGCAGTTCGCCGACCCCCACGCCGGTGTCGGCGAGGAAGTCGACGGCGACGGCGTGGCCGGTGTCGAAGATCAGCGGTCCGGCGCTGAAGTCCATGCCGTTGCGCAGCACGGCGCGGAAGACGTCCGCGGGCACGGTCTTCGACCGCGCCAGCCCGTGCGGGTCGCAGAACGCGATCCGGACGAGGTCGACCTCGTCCAGCCGCATCTCCACCTGCTCGGCCGCGGCGGCCTGGCGGTCGTCCCAGAGCCCGAACTCGGACACGAACGCCGGGGACCCGACGCCGCCCTCCTCGCCGTGCAGGGACCACGGCCTGGAAGTCATGGACCTGGAAATCATGATCGTTCCTCTTTCGTCTCGGGGGCGGGCGCCATCGCGAGGCCGAGTTCCGCCTCGACCGCGGCGGCGGCCGAGAGCACCAGGTCGTCGTCGCCGACCCGGCCCACGAGCTGGAGCCCGGCCGGGAGCCCGCCGGACGTGACGCCGGCGGGCATGGTCAGGGCGGGCTGGCCGGTGATGTTGAAGGGGTAGGTGGCGGGCGACCACGCCAGCCACCGCAGGCCGGCCGGGTCGCCGGCCCAGGGCGGGGCGATCGCGTCGGCGGCGAACGGCTCGGTGGGGACGGTCGCCATGGCCAGGAGGTCGTAGTCCGCCATCACCGAGCCCAGCGTCGCCCGCAGCGCCATCCGCGCCTCCTCGGCCCGCATGATCGCCGTGCCGCTCAGGGAGCGCCCGTACCGGACGAGCTCGGCCCGGCCCTCGTCGCACCAGGGTTCGTCCTCCGGCGCGGTGCCGCTCGCCTCGGAGACCGCGAGGATGTCCACCAGGGCCGCGTACGGGTCGGGGAACGGGACCTCGATGCGGTCGACGCGATGCCCCAGCCCGGCCAGCACCGGCAGGGCGCCCTCGGTGACGCGGCGTATCTCGCCGGACGTCCCGGGGAACTCGATCCAGCCGATCCGCAGCGCACCGGGCGGTGTCGCGAGGATGGGCGGGCCGGTCACCGAGTCCGGGTCGCGGTGGTCGGGACCGGCCAGCACCGACGTGAGCTCGGCGGCGTCCGCCACGGTCCGCGCGAGCGGCCCGACGTGCGCCAGCCGGTCGGCGCAGGGCGGCACGTAGGGGATCCGGCCGAAGGACGGCTTGAAGCCGACCACGCCGCAGAACGCCGCGGGGATGCGGACCGAGCCCGCCCCGTCGGTGCCGACGGACGCGGTGCACAGCCCCGCCGACACCGCGGCGGCGGACCCGCCGCTGGAGCCGCCGGCCGACCTGCCGCGGTCCCAGGGGTTGCGGGCGGGGCCGGCGAGCCGGCTCACCGTGCTCGCGCTCCAGCCGCACTCCGACGTGGCGGTCTTGCCGACCACGATCGCCCCCGCCGCGCGGAGGCGGGCGACGGCGGGGGCGTCCGCGGCGGGGCGGGGGTTCGGCAGCAGTGACCCCCGCCTGGTCGGAAGGTCCCGGGTCTGGACGAGGTCCTTCACCGACACGGTGACGCCGAGCAGCGGCCGGTCGCGGAAGGCGGCCGCGCCGCGCTCCGCGACGAGCCGGTCGGCGGCCTCGGCCTCCCGCAGCGCGCCGCCGCCCGCGACCGCGACGAACGCACCGAGTTCCGGGTCCGTCTCGCGGATGGCGTCGAGCACGCTCCCGACGTGCTCGGCGACCGTGCCGCGGCCCCGCAGGAACAGCTCCCTCGTCTCGGGAATGCCGCGGCATATCCGCCGGTGATTTCTGGTGGCCGTTGAAACTGACACATGACCACTACATGGCACGGGCCGAAGCTCGTGCAAGTTGTGGACCGCCAGTACCGCCGCCCTATGGAGCAAGCTCGGAGAAGAATTCGTTCAACCCCGGGCGTCGAGCGTTCAACTGCCGAAAATCAGCGGCTGAACAAAGGCGCCGGAGAGACTCCGGGAGTACGCCGAAAGCCCGCTATACATCGAACCGCGGCAATTACTATCCTGCGGCTGCCGGTCACGGCCCGCGGAAGGACGACGGACATGATATCCCGCTATTCACTGCCCGAGATGGCGGAGATCTGGTCGGACCAGGCCCGCTACGCGACCTGGGTCAAAGTGGAACTGCTGGCGTCCCAGGCGCAGACGCTGCTCGGGCGGGTCCCGCCGGAGGCGCTGGCGGACATCCGGAGCGCCCGGGTTCCGTCCGCCGAGCGCGTGGCGGAGATCGAGCGCGAGCGCGACCACGAGATCCTCTCCTTCCTCACGGCCTTCTGCGAGGAGATCCCCGACGACTCCGCCCGGTGGGTGCACCTCGGCATGACGAGCTACGACCTCGTGGACACGGCCCTGGGGTACAACCTCGCCCGCGCCTGCGACCTGCTGCTCGACGCGGTGGCACGGCTCCGCGGCGTGCTGGCGGAGAAGGCGGCCGAGCACTGGGACACGGTGTGCATCGGCCGCACCCACGGGATGCACGCCGAGCCCACGACGTTCGGCCACAAGCTCGCCGGGTTCGCCTTCGCGGTCGACCGGGCGATGCGGCGCCTGCGCGCCGCGCGGGACGAGGTCGCGGTCGGCACGATCTCGGGCTCCGTCGGGACCTACGCCCTGATCGACCCGTTCGTCGAGAAGTACGTGTGCGGGGAACTCGGCCTCGGCGTGGAGCCCGCGCCCAGCCAGGTCGTCGCCCGCGACCGGCACGCGCAGCTCGTGCAGGCGGCGGCGGTGCTCGGCGCCTGCATCGAGCAGATCGCCACCGAGGTGCGGCTGCTCTCGCGGACCGAGGTCCGCGAGGTGGAGGAGAGCCGGACGTCCGGCTACCAGGGGTCGAGCGCGATGCCGCACAAGCGCAACCCGACCGGCAGCGAGCGCCTGGTCGGGCTGGCCCGGCTGCTCCGCGGGCACGCGGGCACGATGCTGGAGAACGTCGCGCTCTGGCACGAGCGGGACCTGTCGCACTCGTCGGTGGAGCGGGTCGTCCTGCCGGACGCGATGACCGTCGCCCACTACCAGACGACCGCGGCCGCGGACCTCGTCGAAGCCCTCGAAGTCTTCCCGGAGCGGATGCGCGGCGCGATCGACGAGACCGGCGGCCTGGCGTACAGCTCGGCGGTGCTGGCCGGCCTGCTGGCGGACGGCACCGAGCGGGAGCACGCCTACCGGGCCGTCCAGGCGGCCGCGAACGGCGCGATCGACTCCGGCGAGACGTTCGGCGCCCTGCTCGGCGCCGAGGGAATCGATGCCGGGCCGCTGGAGCCGGAGCGGTTCCTCGTCCACCACGACGTGATCCTCAAACGATTGGAAATCCTCCGTGAGATGGGACATCAAGCGTGAGAACGGCGCCGGGCTGGACCTGGACGAGGTCCTGGAGGTCTACCGGTCGTCGGGACTGGGCGAGCGCCGGCCGATAGCGGAGACCGGGCGCATGGCCGCGATGGTGCGGAACGCCAACCTCGTCGTCACCTGCCGTATCGACGGGGAACTCGCCGGCATCGCGCGGAGCGTCTCCGACTTCTCCTACGTGACCTACCTGTCCGACATCGCGGTCCGCCGCGCGCACCAGCGGTCCGGTATCGGAAGGGCCCTTATCGAGGCGACGCGGAAAGAGGCGCCGCAGGCCAAGATCGTGCTCCTGTCGGCGCCCGCCGCGGCGGACTACTACCCGCACATCGGCTTCACTCAACACAATTCCGCCTGGGTGCTGAACCCCTGACGAACGACGCCGCATCTTTATGGCGCGCCGTTGTCCACCGGCGCTCGACCGGTGTTATGGGCGGTGCTGCCACGGTGAGGTGACGCGGTTTCCAAGCAAGTCGAGGGAGTGTGCGTGATGGTCAATCAGGAAATGGGCACCGGGCGGCGTTCCGCCCGGGACGGGACGTCCCGCGCGCCGCACGTCGTGATCGTCGGCGGGGGGATCGCGGGGCTGTCCGCGGCGTTCCTGCTGCGCGACGAGCCGGTGCGGGTGACGGTCTGCGAGGAGTCGTCCCGGCTCGGCGGGCAGCTGGCCGTGTCGGAGGTCGCGGGCGTCGCGGTGGACGAGGGCGCCGAGGCCGTGTGGCGCCCCAAGACCGAATGGCTGATCGGCCAGACGGCGCTGGGCGACCGGCTCGTGTCCGCGGACAACGCCGCTGTGGCGACCTGGACCAGAGGCGGCATGTGGCCGCTGCCCGACGGCCACTTCATGAGCGTTCCCTCGGACCTGGACGCGCTGGCCCGGTCGGGCGCGCTGTCCGACGAGGGGGTCGCCCGAGCGCGGGAGGACCGTGAGCTCCCGGCCACGCCCCGGAACGGGGACGTGTCGGTGGGCGAGTACGTCGCCGCGCGGTTCGGCCAGGAGGTCGTGGACCGGCTGGTCGATCCGTTCGTGCACGAGATGTGCGCCGGGCGCGCGAGCGAGCTGTCGTTCGAGGGCACGCTCCCGCCGCTGGCGATGGCGTCGCGCAAGCGGCCGTCGCTGGCCGACGCGGCGGGCATGCTGGTGCCCTCGCCGGGTTCGGGCGTGCCCGAGCTGCACAGCGGGCTGGGCACGCTGGTCGGCGGGATGGGCGCGCTGCCCGGCGCGCTGGCCGACGCCGTGCTGGCCGCCTCCCCGGGAGCCGCGCTGCGGACCGGGACCAGGGTGGCCGGGCTGGCGCGGGACGGGCACGGGTGGCGGCTGACGGCGGACTCGGCCGCCGGCCGGGAGGAGATCGCGGCCGACGCGGTCATCCTCGCCGTCCCCGCGGGCCCCGCGGGCGCCCTGCTCGCCGGGCTCCCCGACACCGGCGCGGCCTGCACGGGGCTGGCGGAGATCCCGTACGCGAGCGCGGTGATGATCACGCTGGCCTACCCGCGCGGGACGTTCCGCGGCGGGCCGGCCGAACGCGGGCTGGCCGGCTACCGGGTGCCGGCGGTCGACGGGCGGACGGTCCGGTCGGTCACGTTCTCGTCCGTGAAGTGGCGGCACATGGCCGGCGACGTGGAGATCGTGCGGTGCCAGGCCGGCGGCGTCGACGCGCGGGACCTGCTGGAGCGCGACGACGCCGACCTCGCCGCGCTGGCGGCCGGCGAACTCGCCGAGGCCACCGGGGCGTCCGGTGAGCCCGTGGCCACCAGGGTGAGCCGGTGGGACCGGGCACTCCCCCAGTACACCGTCGGCCACCCGGCCCGGTCGAAGCGGATCCGCGGCGGGCTCGCCGGCCAGCCGGGACTCGCGGTCTGCGGCGCCGCCTACGAGGGGGTGGGCATCGGCCAGTGCATGAACACCGGCCGCAAGGCCGCCCAGCAGGTCCTCACCCACCTCGACACCGCCGCCGGAGCACGCGGTGCGTGACCCGCGACATCAGAAGCCGAAAGGCGGGAGGGAGCAACGATGGGCGCTGCACAAGGCGGCGGTCCGCCGGGCGGCGGAGCGCACGCGGAGAACGTGCGGAGGCTGCGCGCGCTGTCCGACCTGATCACGCCCTACGCCGTCCGGGTCGCGGCCACGCTGCGGCTGGCCGACCTGATCGAGGCCGGTGCGCGGCGCCCCGACGAGCTCGGCGCGCGGTGCGGGGCGGATCCGGCGGCCCTGGAGCGGCTGCTGCGGCACCTCGCCGCCAAGGGCGTGTTCGCGCAGCCGGAACCGGGCGAGTTCGCGCTGACCGAGCTGTCCCGCCTGCTGCTGACGGGCCGGGACGACGACGGCCTGCGGCCATGGCTGGACATGGACGGCGGGCTGGGGCGCTCCGACACGGCGCTGTCCGGGATGCTCCAGGTCGTGCGCACCGGGCGGCCCGTCTACGAGGACATGTTCGGGCGGACGTTCTGGGCGGACCTGGAGGCCGACCCCGAGCGCGGCCGGGCCTTCGACGCGCTGATGTCGGCGCAGGTCTCGCTGGTGGCCGACGAGGTCACCACCGCCTACGACTGGTCGGGCGTGCGCGACGTCGTGGACGTCGGAGGCGGCACGGGCACGCTCCTGGCCGCCCTGCTCACCAAGCACCCCGGCCTGCGGGGAACGCTAATCGACCTGCCGTCCGTCGTCGAGACGGGGCGGCGCGAGCTCGCCGCGGCGGGGCTCGCCGACCGCTGCGCCTTCGCGCCGGGGAGCTTCTTCTCCCCGCTGCCGGCCGGCGGCGACGTCCTCGTCCTGTCGCGGGTCCTCCACGACTGGGACGACGACTCCGCGCGGGCGATCCTGCGCCGCTGCGCCGAGGCCGCCCGGGCCGCGGGCCCCGCGGCCCGGGTGCTGGTCATCGAGCAGCTCGTCGCCGACCGGGGGAACTCCCCGATGACCACCGCCATGGACCTGCGGATGCTCTCCGTCATCGGCGGGCAGGAGCGCTCGCTGGACGAGTACCGCCTGCTCGCGGCCGACGCGGGGCTCTCGCTGCGCGACACCGTCCCCACCGAGTCGGGACGTTCGATCCTGGAGTTCACCGGCTGAGCCGAGCGGCAAGGCCGCGCGGGCCGCGACGACCGGAAACGGTGTCGCGGCCTTCAGCCGTTCCGGCCCGATCCAGTCCAGGCCCCGTCAGAGCGTCCGGGTGGCCGGTTCGAAGATGTCCACGTCGCGGTCGACCAGCGCCGCGTAGTAGCCGCGCCGGTCGAGCAGCTCGGTGTGGGTGCCGCGCTCGACGATCTCGCCGGCGTCCAGCACGATGATCTCGTCGGCCTCCCGGATCGTGGACAGCCGGTGCGCGATCGTGATCGTGGTGCGGCCCGCGCTCACCGCCTCGATGGCCTCCAGGACGGCCCGCTCGGTGTGCGTGTCCAGGGCGCTGGTGGCCTCGTCCAGCACGAGGATGAGCGGGTCGCGCAGGACGGCGCGGGCGATCGCGAGGCGCTGCTTCTCCCCGCCGGACAGCCGGTACCCGCGCTCCCCGATGACGGCCTCGTAGCCGTGCGGCAGCGACATGATGTGGTCGTGGATCTGCGCGGTCTTCGCGGCGGCGACGAGCTCGTCGTCGGTCGCGCCGGGCTTGGCGAACCGCAGGTTCTCGGCGACGGTGGCGTGGAACAGGTAGATCTCCTGGGACACCACGCCGACCGCGGTGGCGAGCGTGGCGGACGACATCCGCCGCACGTCGACGCCGTCGATCGTGACGCGCCCGGACGTCACGTCGTAGAGGCGCGGGATGAGGTAGCTGAGCGTGGTCTTGCCCGCCCCGGTCTCGCCGACGATGGCGAGGCTGTGCCCGGCGGGGACGGTCACGTCGATGCCGCTGAGCGTGGGCCGGTCCGCGCCGGCGTAGGAGAAGGAGACGTCCCGCAGCCGGAGCTCCCCGCGCGGCGCCGCCGGGACGACCGGGTGCTCCGGCTCGGGGATGTCGACCGGCAGGTCGAGGTACTCGAAGATGCGGTCGAACAGTTCCAGCGACGCCTGCATCTCGACCCCGACGTCCAGCAGCTGGACCATCGGCCGGAACAGGTTCAGCTGCAGCGTGGTGAAGGCCACCACCGTGCCGATGGAGATCGCCGAGCCGGGGCCGGCCAGCCCGGCCGCCCAGTAGGTCAGCGCCGGCATCGAGGACATGACGATCTGGATCCACGACTGGCTCCAGCGCCCCGCCATGCTGGACCGGACCTCGAGGTCGGCGACCTTGCCGGACTCCGCCGCGAAGGTGTCGTTCAGCGACCGGGAGCGGCCCATCGTGTGGCTGAGCAGGATGCCGCTCACCGACAGCGACTCCTGGACGATCGAGGAGATCGCGGCGAGCTGGCGCTGCCGGTCGCGGGTGATGCGGCGGCGCTCCCTCCCGATGCGGCGGCTGAGCCACCCGAAGAAGGGCATCATCGCCAGCGAGGCGATGGCGAGGCGCCAGTCGAGGACGAGCATGGCGATCACCGTGGCGATCACCGTGGTCAGGTTGGACACCAGCGTGGTCGCGGTGGTCGTCACGGTGGCCTGCATGCCGCCGATGTCGTTGGCGATGCGCGACTGCACCTCGCCGGTGCGGGTCCTGGTGAAGAAGGCCAGCGACATGCGCTGCAGGTGCGTGTAGACGGCGGTGCGCAGATCGTGCATGACGCGCTGGCCGACCTTGGTGGACACGTAGCTCTGCAGGACGCCGAACACGCTGTTGGCGACCGAGACGACGATCATGCCGAGCGCCAGCACGGTCAGCAGGCCCGTCCGCCCCTGGGGCAGGGCGACGTCCACGACCTCCCGGATCAGGAACGGGTTGACCAGGGAGACGAGCGACGAGGCGACGACGAGGGCGCCGACGGACAGCAGGCTCCACCGGTACGGGCGGAACAGCCCGAGGATGCGCCGCAGCGGTACGCGTGCCAGCGGGGTGCCGTTCTCAGCGGGGCTCAAACAGGGCCTCCTCGGCGTCCAGCGGGGCGGCGTCCGGGCCGGGAGGCCGCCGGCGGTGCCCGGGTCACACGGGCGCGTGGTCGATGCCGGCCGCGTGCGTGTTGAGGACGGCCAGCAGGGTCCGGGCCTGCACGTTGACGTAGTGGCTGTGCCCGGCCAGCCAGTTCAGCTGCCCCGGGGTGATCCAGCGGTAGCCGGGCGGGGGCTCGGCGGGGGTCGTCGACTCGTCGGTCTCGGCGATCAGGTAGCGGCTCTCGGCGTCGCGGAACCGGCCGCCCTCCTCGGCGTGGACCGCCGAGTACCGGACGCGGCCGGACGGCATGTCCAGCATCAGGTCGAGGAAGTGGGGCCGCTCCGCCGGGGGCAGGTGCGCGTAGTTCTCCGGGGCGTACTGCACCGTCGGCCCGAGTTCGACGGTGTCGAGGAAGCCGCCCTCGACGCGCGCGTGCACGAGGACGTGCGGGACGCCGCCGAAGGTGCGGTACGCGAAGCCGACGATCCCGCGGGAGACGGGTTCGAAGAGTGGCTGGGTCCAGCTGGAGACCTCGCGGGCGGAGCCTTCCACCGCGACCGCGACCACCCGGAAGAACCTCTGGTCCGCGCGGTGGACGGAGTCGGCGTCGCGGTGCCAGCCGGTCACCTCGCGCAGCGGGATGCGGCGGGCCCGGACGTCCTGCCGGGCCCGCTCCCCGGTGAACCAGGACAGCAGGCCGGCGTCCGGCGACAGCGCCGCGCGCTCGGGATGCGCCATCGGCGCGCTGCCGAGCACGGTGCGCGCGTCCATGTTCACCAGGTTGTCCTCGTGGAGCAGCGCGCCGAGCTGCCCGAGGGTGAGCCAGCGGAAGTCGTCGTGGACGGGCACGTCCCCGTCCACCTCGACGATCATGTTGCGGTTGCGCTTCCGGTAGAACCACGAGCCGTGCTCGGACTGGAGCACGTCGGTGAGCACGCGGTCCGGGTCCGGCCGGAGGAAGTGGTCCAGGTACCTGACCGTCGCCCCTCCGTGCGCCTTGGTGTAGTTGCTCCGGGTGGCCTGCACCGTCGGGGAGAGCTGCACCAGGTTCGGATTCCCGGGCTCCATCTTGGCCTGCATCAGGAAATGGAGGACCCCGTCGAACTCCTTGGCCAGGATGCCGAGGATGCCGATCTCCGGTTGCACGATGATGGGCTGCCGCCACTCCGCGTCCGGCCGGACGACGTGCAGGCCCTCGACGGAGAAGAACCGCCCGCTGCGGTGCCTCAGGTCGCCGGTGCCGGCGGCGAAGGACCAGCCGTCGAGCTCCGCGAACGGGATCCGCCGCACCCGGGCCGGGCACGCGCGCCTGCGGGAGGCGAGCCAGCCGGGCACGTCGCCGGTGGCCATGCCGGCGCCCTCGGCCGCCGCCGCGGAGCGGGCCAGCCGTTCAGCGGTCCCCGCACCGGAGCGCGACCTCAGCAGCAGCCCAGCGGTCATGGCAGATCACCGTTCCTCCCCGGTTCGGCCACCGGTGCCGGACGGAACAAGGCGGCGGGCCCGGCAGGCCGATTCAGGCTAACGACCCGGGCTCTTTCCGGGCACCTTTCGTATTGCGTCACATTCATTTTGCGTCACATCGCACGCGCCGGTCGCGCCCGTTCGACTGCCGACATGCTCAGTTGAACGCGCCGGACAAAGGCAACCCAGCGAGGTGAAACGCTGAAAGCGCGGACCCCTTATGGCGATCCCCGGGAACGTCCCATAATCGGACGGGCCATGAGCGGATCGCCACCCGAGACATATGAGGCGCCATGAAATTCTTGTTCACGCCGGTCGGCAGTCAGGTGACCGTCTACGCCGTGGCACCCCTCGCCACGGCAGTGCGGAATGCGGGGCACGAGGTCCTCCTGGCCGTCAACGAGCCCCTTCTGGAGTTCGCGCAGGCCACGCAGCTTCCGGCGGTCTCGATCATGCCTGAGCCCACCCGGCACTTCGTGATGAACGGCCCCGCGAAAGACCCCGCGCAGAGCCCCGCGCACCTGCGGGAGGAGATGCTGGCCACGGGCCGGGGCTTCGCCCGGATGGCCACCGCCGCGCTCGGCCCGCTGCTGGACCTGGCGGACGACTGGCCCCCCGATCTGGTCGTCGGCGGCTCGATGAGCTTCGCGGCGGGGCTGCTCGCCGCCCGGCGCAAGGTCCCGTACGTCCGGCATGCCGAGTACCTCGGGGTCCCGACGCAGGACGTCGACCCGGGCGCCGCGGAGGGGCTGCGGTCCGAGCTGCGGGACCTGGGGCTGGCGGGGCTGCCGGACCCGGCGCTGTTCGTCGAGGCGTGCCCGCCGTCCCTCCGGTCGCCGCGCGCTCCGGACGGGCAGGCGATGCGCTGGATCCCGAGCAACCCCCAGCGCCGCCTGGAACGGTGGATGTACACCCGCCCCGAGGGGCGCCGGCGCGTGCTGATCACCTCGGGCGGCCACTTCCGCATGCTCTCCGCCGACGCGATGCGGCGCCTGGTGGCGGAGCTGGCCGCCGACGGGGCGGAGGTGCTCGTCGCCGCCCCCGCTAAGGCCGCCGAGGAGTTCCGGACCGAACTGGACGACGGCCGGCTGGACGACGGCGGCGTCCGCGTCGGCTGGATGCCGCTCGACGCGGTGGCCCCGACCTGCGATCTCGTCGTGAACCACGGGGGCGCCACCACCGCCATGACGGCCCTGTCCGCGGGGGCGCCGCAGCTGATCTACCCCCCGAACACCCACACCAAGGCCATCGCGCAGGCGCTGACCGGCTACGGCGCCGCGCTGACGGTGCCGCCCGAGCACTACGGACCCGGCGAGGACGCGGCCGCGGCGTTCGCCGCCGGCTGCCGGCGGATACTGGCCGAGCCCCGGTACGCGGAGCGGGCGCGGGCCCTCGCGGCGGAGAACGCGGAGCTTCCGGCGCCCGCCGGGATCGCGCGCACGATGGAGACGCTCGCCGCCGGATAGGCATTGTTGAACGGCCGTCCGGTTCCAATAGATCGACAACTCCCGCGATGTCCGATGATCTCGCCCATGACCAGCAGTTCCGCCGGAGATGACGCCGGGCGCGGACGGGAACAGGACGGGCCGATCAGGATTGGATAAGCGCGGGCCGGTGAACACACCTAGCATGAGCGTCATGGCTTCCGTCGAATTCGTCACTCTAGAGGTGGCCGACACAGCGGCCGCCGAGCGTTTCTACGCATCCGCCCTCGATACGGACAAATACCTGCGCCTGGAGGCGTCAGACGCGGCGACGAGCGGTTTCCGCGGGTTCACGATGTCGCTCATCGTGTCCCAGTCGGGCAACGCCGACGCCGTCATCGACGCCTTTCTCAAGGCCGGCGCCACATCGCTGAAGCCCGCCAAGAAGTCCCTCTGGGGCTACGGCGGCGTCGTCCAGGCCCCGGACGGGACCGTCTGGACCGTCGCGTCCCAGTCGAAGAAGGACTCCGGCCCGGTCTCCCGCGAGATCGACGAGACCGTGCTCCAGCTGGGAGTCGAGGACGTGGCCGCGAGCAAGCAGTTCTACGTCGACCACGGCTTCGAGGTGGCGAAGAGCTACGGCCGCAAGTACGTCGAGTTCGCCACGTCACCGGGTTCCGTCAAGCTCTCGCTCTACAAGCGCCGCGGCCTCGCGAAGGTCGCCGGCGTCGACGCCGAGGGCAGCGGATCGCACCGGATACAGATCGGCAGCGACGCCGGCCCCTTCACCGACCCGGACGGCTTCGTCTGGGCGTCCGCCAAGTAACCCGGCCACGGCGCCTCCGGCGATTCCCGCCCGCCACGCGGCTCTCCGCGGCGGGTGCGGTCCGGCGCGCCGTCCGAACCGGCCCGCGGCCGTTCCCCACGCCCATGAGCCGGGCCCTTGAGCCAGGAGGTAGCACGTGTCGGACAAGGCGGATCTCTGGGCGCTGAGCGACTTGGCGACCCCCTGGTGCCTGCGCGTCGCGGTGACCCTCGGCGTCGCCGAGCACCTGGCACGGGGGATCACGAAGATCGACGACCTGGCCCGGGAAGCGGACTGCGACGCCGAGTCGCTGGCCCGCGTACTGCGCCACCTCGTTGACAAGGGCGTCTTCGAGGAGCCCGCCGAGGGCGAGTTCGCGCTCAACGAGACGGCCCGCGACCTGGTCGATCCCGGCCCGGTGCGCGGCAACCTCGATCTCGACGGCTGGGGCGGCAGGGTCGCCGGTGTGTGGAGCGGCCTCCTGGCCACCGTCCGCACGGGCCGCCCGAGCTACCAGGAGGTCTTCGGCCGCCCGTACTGGGAGGATCTGGACGCCGAGCCCGGTCTCGCGGCCAGCTACGACGCGCAGATGACCAACGGCGGCCGCAACGTCCCGGACCCCGCGGCCCTGGTCGGCGACGACTGGGCGGACGTCCACCACGTGGTGGACGTCGGCGGCGGAGCCGGCGCGCTGCTGGCCGAGACCCTGCGAGCCCAACCCCACGTGCGCGGCACGCTCGTGGACCTGCCCCGCACGGTGGCCCGCTCCGGCGAGATCTTCGAGGCCGCGGGGGTGAGCGACCGCGCCTCCGTCAGCGGGCAGAGCTTCTTCGACCCGCTCCCCCGCGGCGCGGACGTCTACCTGCTCACGCGCCTGCTCCTGGACTGGCCCGACGAGGAGGCGGCCGCGCTGCTCACCCGGTGCGCCGAGGCGGCGGCTCCGCACGGCCGCGTCGTCGTGGACGGCGGCGTCTCCCCCGGCGGGGCGCCCCCGAAGGGCGGCCTGATGGTCATGATGCTGACCGGCGGCAGGACGCGGAACCTCGACCAGTTCGGCGCCCTCGCGGCGAGGGCGGGGCTGGCGGTCACGGCGTCCGGCAACGCCCCCTCCGGCCGCTACATCGTCGAGTGCCGTCCGGCCTGAACCCCTGAGCAGCACCCGCGACCCGTTGACCGGGAGGCGACGACCAGCATGCGATCCACGGTCCGTATGGGAGTACTGGGGTGCGCGGACATCGCGCTCCGCAAGGTCATGCCGGCGATGGAGGAGGCCGGGAACGTCGAGCTGGCCGCCGTCGCGAGCCGCGATCCGGCCAAGGCGCGCGACGTCGCCCGCCGGTTCGGCTGCGCCGCGGCGGACGGGTACGACGGCCTGCTCGAACGGGCGGACGTCGACGCGGTGTACATCCCGCTGCCGACCGGCCTGCACGCGCACTGGGCGGGCCGGGCGCTCGCCGCGGGCAAGCACGTGCTCGCGGAGAAGCCCCTCACCTGCGACCACGCCACCGCCCTGCCCCTGGTGGACCAGGCCAGGGCGGCCGGCCTGTGGCTGATGGAGAACTACATGTTCCTCCACCACGGCCAGCACCGGAGGGTCGGCGAGCTCGTCGCCGACGGCCGGATCGGTGCGCTCCGCGTGTTCACCGCGCGCTTCGGCATCCCGCCGCGCGACGCGTCCGACATCCGGTACAGCCCCGAGCTGGGCGGTGGCGCGCTGCTGGACGTGGGCGGCTACCCGATCCGCGCCGCGTCCCACTTCCTCGGCCCCGAGCTGGACGTCGTCGGCTCGGTGCTGCGCATGGACCCGGCCAGGGGCATCGACGTGGCCGGCCACGCCCTGCTCTCCACGCCTTCCGGCATTACGGCAGAGCTGTCATTCGGCTTCGAGCACGCCTACCGGTCCCGCTACTCGCTCTGGGGGGACCGGGCCCGGCTCACGGTGGACCGCGCCTTCACCCCGCCTCCGGACCAGCGGCCGCTGATCCGCATCGAGTCCGGCGGGCGGACCGAGGAGCCGTCCTTTCCGGCGGACCACCAGTTCCGGAACGTCACCGAGTCCTTCGCCCGGTCGATCCTCCAGAACGCCGACTACGCTCCCCACGCCGCGGCGATCACCCGTCAGGCCGAGTTGGTCGACCGGGTGCGCGCGCAGGCGAGGCTGGTCACCGCCTGAGCCCGGAGGGCACAGGGGCCGGAGGGGCGGGCGCGGGATCCGCCGTGCGCCGCGCACGGTCGGTCAACCGCCGGCCCGAGGCGGCCGCGCACCGCACGATCTCGCAGATGCGCCGGACGTCCGCCGCGGAGACCGCGGGCCCGGTCGGCAGCGCGAGCACCTGCTCCGCCAGCCGCTCGGTGTGCGGCAGCTCGACGGGGCGCTCCGAGCGGTACGGCTCGAGCTGGTGGCAGGCGGGCGAGAAGTAGCGCCGCGCGACGACGTTCTCGGCCTTGAGCACCCGCATCAGCAGGTCCCGGTGGAGGCCGGCGCCCGCCTCGTCGATCCTGGCGATCACGTACTGGTGGTTGGAGCTCTCCCCCGCGTCGAAGGGGACGACCGACACGCCGGCCACCCCGCGCAGCTCGGACCGGTACAGGGCGTGGTTCTCGCGGTTGTGCAGGACGACCCGGTCGAACGCCTCCAGTGAGGTCAGCCCCATCGCGGCGGCGGCCTCGCTCATCTTTGCGTTGGTGCCGGCGCGCTCGATGCGGCCGTCCGTCCCGGAACCGAAGGTGCGCAGCGACCGCAGGTGCTGCGCGAGGCCGTCGTCGTCGGTGACGACGGCGCCGCCCTCGAAGCTGTTCACCACCTTCGTCGCGTGGAAGCTGAACACCTCCGCGTCCCCGAACCCTCCGATCCGCCGGCCGCGGTAGGTGCAGCCCAGCGCGTGCGCCGCGTCGAAGAGCACCCGCAGGCCGTGCCTGGCGCCCGTGCTCTCCAGCTCGGCGATCGGGGCGGGCCGGCCCCACAGGTGCACGCCGACCACGCCCGAGGTGCGGGAGGTCACGGCGGCCTCCGCCGCACGCGGGTCGAGGCAGCCGGTCGAGGGGTCGATGTCGCGGAACACCGGCGTGAGGCCCAGCATCCGGGCCGCGTGCGCGGTGGCCACGTAGGTCATCGACGGCATGATGACCTCGCCGGAGAGCCCCGCGGCCAGGTAGAGGAGCTGCAGCGCCGTCGTCGCGTTGCAGGTGGCCACGCAGTTGCGCACGCCTGCCGCTTCCGCGACGCGATCTTCGAACTCCCGGACCAGCGTCCCGTTGGTGAGCCACATATCGTCCAGCGCCCGGTTCAGCCGTTCGAAGAAACGCGCCCGGTCGCCGGTGCTGGGCCTCCCCACGTAGAGCGGTTCGGTGAATGTCGCGGGCCCGCCGAAAAGGGCGAGGTCGTCGATTCCCCGCTTCACGCCCGATCTCCGTCGTGCCGGATCCGCTACCACGGGACGGTCCCGTTCTCCGCCAGGCAGGCCCCCGACGGCCCGGAGTCGTCGAGAAGCGCCAACTGGACCGCGATCCGCGCACCCTCCGCGGGGGTCAGGTGCCCGCGGTGGCCGTTGATGTCCGTGGCGACCGGCCCGGGATTGGCCAGATTGACCTTGACCGGCGTCCCCTTCAGCTCTTTCGCGTACAGCACCGTGAGGGCGTTCAGCGCCGTCTTCGAGGACTGGTAGGCGAGCATGTTGACGTTCGCGAGCGGGGAGCCCGGATCGGTGTTGAGGGTCAGCGACCCGGCGTGGCTGGACAGGTTGACGATCCGCCCGGCCTCCGACCGGCGCAGCAGCGGCAGCATCGCGTTGGTGACGGACACGACGCCGAAGACGTTGGTCTCGTACACCTCCCGCAGGTCGGCGGCGGTGGCCGCACTGGGCGGCCCGCTGAAGCCCCCGGCGATGCCCGCGTTGTTCACCAGGACGTCCAGACGGCCGTGGCGCCGCTCGATCCAGGCCGCGGCGCCGGCGGCGGAGGCCGGGTCGGTCACGTCGATCCGCAACGGCAGGGCGGTGATGCCGAGGCCCGCCAGCGAGTCGGCCGCGGCCTTGCCGCGCACCTCGTCCCTGGCGCCGGCGAGCACGACGCACCCCTGTTCGCCCAATTGCCGCGCGATCTCGAATCCGATGCCCTTGTTGGCGCCCGTGATCAGCGCGATTCTGTCGGCAGGCACGTCCGGAGCCCCTTTCCATTCGCGGGAGGGATGACAGGCCGAATGGCCACCCTTCCACGTCACGGCGTGTGATTCCAGGGCGTTCAACCGCGCGCTTTCTTGCCATTTTGAAGCTGCACGCGATGAAGCGTAGCTTGACGATTCGATTCCTCTGCCACCGCCTGCGGAAGGTCCGGAGAATGAACAATGGCGTGATCGTCGTCGGCGCGGGTCCCGTCGGTTTGCTGCTGGCCGGCGAACTGCGCCTGGCCGGGGTGGACGTCACCGTCCTCGACCGGCTGCCCGGCCCGTCCGGGGAGTCCCGTGCCCTCGGGTTCAACCGGCGGGCCGCCGAGTCGCTGGACCAGCGCGGGCTGCTGGCCCGGCTCGGCGACTTCAGATGGGGCCCGATGGGGCACTTCGGCGGCGTCCGGATCGACCTCGGGATGCTGGACGAGGACCACAGCGGGGTGCTCGGCCTGTCCCAGGCCCGGACCGAGGAGATGCTGGGCGGGTGGCTCGGCGAACTGGGCGTTCCGGTGCGGCGCGGGTGCGAGGTGACCGCCCTCCGCGAGTCGCCGGACGGCGTCACGGCGGTCTTCGACGGGCCGGCGGGCCGCGGGGAGGTCACCGGCGCGTACCTGGTCGGCTGCGACGGCCCGCGGAGCACCGTCCGCGCGCTCGCCGGCATCCGCGCCCCGGGCTGGGAGGCCACGCGCGGCATGTACACCGCGGAGATCGCCGGGGTCACGCTGCGGCCGCGGCCCATCGGCGAACGGCTCCCGGGCGGCAACATGGTGCTGTGCACTCCGCTGGGCGACGGCCGCTACCGGATCGTCGTCCACGACAAGAGCCTGCCCCCTCGCCCGGACACCCGTGCGCTGACGTTCGCGCAGGTCGCCGATTCGTGGCAGCGGCTCACCGGTGAGTCCGTCCACCACGCGCGGCCGCTCTGGCTGTGGGCCTCCGACAACGCGGCCGGGCTCGCGGAGGAGTACCGGCGCGGCCGGGTGCTCCTGGCCGGCGACGCCGCGCACGCCATACCGCCGCTGGCCGCGTGGGGGCTCAGCGCGGGAATGCTGGACGCGGTGAACCTCGGCTGGAAGCTGGCCGCGACCGTCAACGGCTGGGCACCGGACGGCCTGCTCGACACCTACCACGCCGAGCGCCACCCGGTCGGGCGGCAGCTGATGCGCAACGTCCAGGCGGCGTCCATGCTCTACCTCGGCGAGGACGACCTGGACCCGGTCCGCGAGGTGGTCGGCGAGCTCGTCGCCCGCAAGGACGCGGCCGGGCACGTCGCCGGAATGATCAGCGGGCTGGGCATCCGCTACGACATGGGCCCCGGCGACCACCCGCTCCTCGGCAAGCGCATCCCACCCGACCTGCGCCTCACCCTCACCGACGGAACCCGCCCCCGCATCGCCGACCTCCTCCACACCG
>NZ_SMKB01000209.1:0-12560 GCF_004348575.1 Actinomadura sp. 7K534 | reverse complement strand
GGGCGGGGGCGCGGTGGTGCTCGGCGCCTCCGGGCTGCTCGGCGGGTGCGGGGTGGTGAGCGCCGGCCCGGACCCGGTCTGCACCGCTACCAAAGAGGCGTTCCAGCAGTACATGACGCAGGTCAGGAGCGCGCCCGCGGCCGAGCCCGCGCAGTGGCGGCAGGCGACCGAGAAGCTCGCCGGACGCCTCGACGAGCTCGCGGAGGAGACCGGCGACGACGACCTGGAGAAGGCCCTCACCGCCGAGGCGGACCGGCTCCGCGCCGCCGCGGCGGCCGTGGGCGGCGGCGACGTGACGCAGTTCAACACCGTCATGTCGGAGACGCCGGCCCGGATCGGCGAGGCCTGCGGGTAGCGTCCCGCGGGCCGCCGTCCGGGCCGGGGCGTCAGCCGCTCGCGCCGGGACGGCCGCCGCCGCCCCCGCCGGAGCCGCCGCCTCCGCCGCCGTCTCCGTCGCCGTCCCCGCCACCGCCGGGTCCGCCGGGATCGTCGCCGCCTCCGCCGCCGCCCGGGCCGCCGGGCTCGGTCGGGGGCAGGGTCGGCACGCCCGTCGGGGGCGACGGGATCTCCGGCTCCTCGGGGTCGTCGGTGGGCGGCTCGTCCGGCTCGGTGGTGCGCGGCGGTTCCGACCCGTCCGGGCGGTCGTCGTCCCGCGGGCCGCCGACGCTGCCGCCCGGCCTGCTCGACGGCGCGCCGAACGACTTCGGCTCGTAGTCCTTGATGTTCACGGCGTCGGTCATGTAGGTGCGCCAGATCTGCGCGGGCAGCGCCCCGCCGTACGCGCCGTAGCCGGGGATGTCCAGCGGCTTGCCGTCGCTGCGGAACATCGCGACCGACGTGGCCAGCTGCGGGACGAAGCCGTTGAACCAGATCGCGCGGCCCTCGTCGGTCGTGCCGGTCTTGCCGGCGACGTCGCGGCCGTCGAACAGCTGCGCGGCGGTCCCGGTGCCGCCCCGGACGACCTGCTCCATCGCGTACGTCGCGTCCCGCGCGTTCTGCTGGCTGAGCGCCCGCTCGCCCTTCTCCTTGAAGGTGCGCTTGTGGTCGGCGTTGTCGGTGACGGACTTGACGACGAACGGCTCCCGGTGCACGCCCTCCGCCGCGAACGTCGCGAACACCCCCGCCTGCTGGACGGGGTGCAGCGACACGATGCCGAGCGGGAACGTCGCGGCGCTGCGCTGCTCCGGCTTCATCTGCGACTTGGGGATGCCCATCTTCTCGGCCATCTTGACGATCTTGTCGTTGCCGATGTCCTGGCCGAGGTTGACGTACGCGGTGTTGATCGAGTTCTGGGTGGCGGTGACGAGGTTCACCGACCCGAAGCTGCGGCCGCCGTCGTTCTTGATGTCCGAGCCGCCGAAGTACTGCGGGGAGCTTCCGTCGTAGGTGGAGTTGAGCGTCTCCCCGTTCTCCAGCGCGGCGGCCAGCGCGATCGGCTTGAACCCGGACCCGGCCTGCGCCCAGTCGCCGAACGAGCTGCTCAGCGCCTCCTCCAGGTAGCCGCGCCCGCCGTAGAACGCCAGGACCTGCCCGGTGGCCGGGTCGACCGACACCGCGCCCGTCCGGATCTTCTTGCTCATCCCGTCCGGGGTGTTCTGGTTCACCGAACGCCGCATCGCGTCCATCAGCCGCTTGTCGAACGTCGTGGTGATCTTCAGGCCGCTGCGGTTGATCTCGTCCTCGCTGTAGCCGCGGCGCTCGACGAGCTCCTTCTTGGCCACGTTGACCATGTAGCCGTTCTGGCCCTTGAGGACGTCGGTGATCTCCTGCTCGACCGGCTTGGGGAACTCCATCGACGCGGCGTCGGCGGAGGTGAGGTAGCCGTCCCGCACCATGTTGTGCAGGACGGCGCGCCACCGCTGCTCGGCGAGGGGGCGGGCGGAGCCGGTCGGGTCGGCGAAGTAGCTCGGCTGCTGGATCGCGGCGGCGATGTAGGCGCCCTCCGCGGGGGTCAGCTTCGAGACGTCCTTGTCGTAGTAGGCCTTGGCGGCGGCCTGGACGCCGTACGCGTTGCGCCCGAAGTAGATGGTGTTCAGGTACTGCTCGAGGATCCAGTCCTTCTCTTTCTCCTGGTCGACCTTCAGGGCGACCATGATCTCCTTGAGCTTGCGGGTGACCGACCGCTCCTTGCCGATGCCGCCGTAGTAGTTGCGGACCATCTGCTGCGTGATCGTCGAGCCGCCCTGCAGCTGCCGGCCGGTCACCGTGGACCAGAACGCCCGCGCGGTGCCCCGAACCGAGACGCCCGGGTCCTCGTAGAACGTGCCGTTCTCGGCGGCGATCACCGCGTTGCGGGTGCTCTCCGGAATCCGGTCGAGCTCGACCGCGTCGCGGTTGACGCCGGTCTTCGCGATCTGCGTCCTGCCGTCGGAGTAGTAGAACGTGGGGCCCTGCGCGACCGCCTTCTCCAGCGGCGACGGCACCGGCGTGAACAGGTAGGCGACGGCGAACGCGGCGACGCAGAAGCCGAGGAAGCCGAGCATGACGAACAGCGCGCGGCGCAGGAGGCGGGAGCGGCGGCTCCGGGACCGGCCCGGCCCCTTCCCATCGCCTCCGCCGGCGCGCCCGGCGGCGTCCCCGGGCGGACCCCCGTGGCGGGGCGCGGACGGGTGGGGCGAGGAGGGCGGCATGCTCCTGGTATCACCACTCGTCGCCGCTTCAACACTTTCCGCGGCGACCACACCCGTGTCGCCCGCCGCGGCCCGGCCGTCGTCCCCGGCGGGTTCTCCCTCGCCGGCGGTGCTCTCGTCGCGCGGCCCGGCCTCGGCCTCGGTTGCGCCCGCGGCCGAGGGAGCCTCGGACGATTCGGGCGCTTCGGCCGCGGATCCATTGGCGGTGCCGTTCGGGGACTGGTCACCCGGTTCGCCCGAAGGGTTATCCGTATCGGGAGATTGCGCCGCATCCTCCTCGGAGACGGCGTCCGAGGTGTTTTTCTCGCCGTTATCAGAAATGTCGTCCACCTGGTCGAATTCCGCGTCCTGAGTGGATTCTTCGGTGCGCACGGTCAGTATCGCGGCCGGGGGATCGTCCCCGCCTGCCGGTGGCCCGGCCTGCGCGTCCCGCGGGCCCCCCTCGTCCGGAGCAGTGGGCTCCGCACCCTCCGGACCCTTTCTGCCGTTGCTCACAAGCCCCCCGTGATTAATGCGTAACCGACGATACCTGAGGGGATCGGTGCGGCGTGCCGTGCGGCGCGCACCCCTTCGGCCTCCCATTAGGAGACGGGCAATGCGCCCCTCCGGTTGTCGTGACGGGCGTCGCAGATCGCGTTTCCCCCCGGAACGCGGAGCGGCGGGGCACCCGACCGGGTGCCCCGCCGCCGCCGTTCACGATCCGCCGCGCCGTTCCCGCCTCACTTCTTGAGCTTGGCGAGGATGTCCACGACGAAGACGAGGGTGTCGTCGCCCTTGATGTCCGGCGGCATGCCGTCCTTGCCGTACCCCTCCTTGGGCGGCAGGACGAGCAGCACCCGGCTGCCGACCTTCGCGCCGGTGAGCCCCTTGTCGAAGCCGGGGACGGTCTTGCCGGTGCCGATCGGGAACTTGGCCGGGGAGCCGGACTTCCAGCTGGAGTCGAACTCCTTGCCGCTGTCCCAGAGCGTGCCCTGGTAGTTGACGACCGCGTCGTCGCCCTTCTCCAGCGCCGGGCCGGTCCCCTCGACCAGCGTCTTCACCTGGAGCGCGGCCGGGGCGTCCCGGTCGGGGATCTTCACCTCGGGCGCCTTGCCCTCGCCCTTGTCCGCGACCTGCGGCAGCTTCTTGTCGTTGAGCTCCTTCGCGGCGCCCTGCGGGCCCTGGCCCTTGTGGACGACGGCCTGGACGTCCACGATGAACACCACCCAGTCGGACTTCTCCAGCCCGAGCTGCGAGCCCTGCTCGCCGAAGCCCTCCGACGGCGGGATCTGCAGCATGACCCGGCTGCCGGCCGTCTGGCCGACCATGCCCTGGTCGAAGCCCTTGATGCCGCTCTCGCCGACGACGAGCGGCTGCGTCGGCTGCCCCTGGGCCTCGCGCTCGTAGGACGAGGCGAGCTCCTTGTTCTTGCTCTTGACGGAGCCGTCCTCGTCGTCGCTGTCCTTCGCCCACTGGTAGAAGGCGTACTGGGCGTACAGGGTGTCGCCGTTCTTGATCTCGGGCCCGTCGCCCTTGATCAGGGTGGTCACCTTGCGCTTGCCCTCGGGCGCGAGCTTCGTGGGGATCTCCACCGTGGGCTTGGTCGCGAACCGGCCGGACACCTCGATCTCCGGCGGCGGGCGGTTGATCCACCAGAAGACGAAGCCCGCGATCAGGGCCGCGGCGACCACCAGCCCGACGATCACCATGATCCGCCGCTTGCGCGCCTGCTTGGCGGTCAGCGCGGACGGCCGGTTCAGCCCGCTGCCGCGCCCGGCGCTGATGCCGTGCGGTTTGAATTCCGGGCTGCGGATGTTCTGGGCGTTCGGGATCTTCGCCTTCGCCTTGATCGTGGGCTTGCCCCCGGGCTTGTCATCCTCGGACATGTTTCCTCGCTTGCTCCGGGCTTGACGACATCACGAACGAGACCACCCTTCCAGGGCCGGTCTAAGCGCGGTGTGAAAACCGTGCAAAGGCGGCCGACCCGCAATCTACCGGTCACACGGGCCGGTGTGCTGCCGTGTGCGGCGACGCTGCGCGGGCGACGCAGCCGCCCGCAATCTACCGTTCCCGCGGGCTGCTCGGCGTCCCTCTGGCGGGGGGAGAGGCCGACCTGCAATGTACCGGCCGCGGGGCCCGGATGGGACCGTGCGACCGCGCCCGGCCGCCCGGTAAATGGCAGGCTGGGGGGATGCGCCTCGCGACGTGGAATGTCAATTCGGTCAAGGCCCGTCTGCCGCGCCTCCTTTCCTGGCTGGCGGAGACCGGGCCCGACGTGGTCTGCCTCCAGGAGACCAAGTGCCGCGCCGACCAGTTCCCGGCGGCCGAGGTGGCGGAACTGGGATACGCCACCGCGGCGCACGGCGACGGCCGCTGGAACGGCGTGGCCGTCCTGTCGAGGGTCGGCATCGAGGACGTGTCGGACGGCTTCCCCGGGGAGCCGGCCTACGAGGGCGAGGCGGAGGGGCAGACGAAGCTGACCGAGCCCGTCCTGCTGGTCCCCGAGGCGCGCGCGATCGGCGCGACGTGCGGCGGGGTGCGGGTGTGGTCGCTGTACGCGCCGAACGGGCGCACGCCCGACTCGGCCCACTACGCGTACAAACTCGAATGGTTCCGGGCGCTGCGGGACGCGCTGGGCGCCGAACTGGCGCGTGGCCTGCCGCTGGTGGCGTGCGGCGACTACAACGTGGCACCCACCGATGAGGACGTCTGGGACCCGTCGGTGTTCGTCGGCTCCACCCACGTCACCCCGGCCGAACGCCAAGCCCTCGCGGAACTGCGCGACCTGGGCCTCCAGGACGTGGTGCCGGCCGCCATGAAGGGCCCCCACCCGTACACGTACTGGGACTACCGGGCGGGGGCGTTCCACAAGGACATGGGTATGCGCATCGACCTCTTCTATGCCAGCGAGGAATGCGCCGCCCGTGTCAGCTCCGCCTACGTCGACCGTGAGGCGCGCAAGGGGAAGGGACCGTCCGACCACGCCCCGGTAGTAGTGGACATAGACGCTGAGGGGCTCGGCTAAGGGGCGGACCGGCCCGGGGTCACACAGCGGCGGGCCAGGACGCCGCGCTTGCCCGTGGCGGGGTCGTCGGCCTGCTCCAGGACGGTGAAGCCGTCCGGCAGCAGCGAGGCGGGCTCGGACGGGCCGAGGCACCATTCCGCGGGCAGGCCCGGGCGATGGCGGCGGGCCTCCTCGGTGAACGCCTCCCACGCCAGCAGGCCGCCCGGCAGGACGGCACCGGCAGCGCGGTCGAACACGGCGCGGTCCCAGAAACCGGTGCACAGCACGAGCGCGTACCCCGCGGGATGCGGCCGCCAGGCCGCCAGGTCGGCCTGGACGAGCGTGATCCGCGCGGTGAGCCCGCGCCGCCCGGCCTCGTCGCGGAGGCGGCCGAGCGCGATCTCGGAGACGTCCACGGCGGTGACGGACCGGCCGGCCGCCGCGGCGAGCAGGGCGCTGCCGGACGGCCCGGACGCGAGGTCGAGCACCCCGCCGTCCGGCAGGCCGGAGGACAGCGCCCGCTCCGCGAGCGGGTGGACCGGGGACAGCCCCGGGGCGTCCCCGTACTTGGCGTTCCACCGGAGCCGGTCCGGGTGATCGGCCAGCTCCGCCGGAACGCGCTCCGGCGGCGGGACGGCATCGCTCATGCGGAGACTGTAGCCACACCCGCAAGCGGCGGGCGCGGTGTCAGCGGCGTTCGGCGATCAGGAGCATGAAGAGGGCCGTCGGGAAGCCCTTGCGCCACCACGGGTCGTCGCGCATCTGCTCTTCCGTCGGGTGCGGTTCGCGCAGGTCGGCGATGACGAAACCGTTGTCTCGGAGCGTTCCAGCGTAGTACTCGAGCGGCCGGAGCCACGATGTGATCATCGAAGGGGATTCCAGGCCGTCCACCAGGAACCGCTGGTCGATGCCGCGCGACGCGAAGTACTGCGACGCCGGGACGCTGTTCATCGCGCCCTGCTCGGAGTTCTCCACGTAGAAGCACGGGTGCAGGGTCAGCAGGATCAGCCGCCCGCCGCTCGCCAGGACCCGGGAGAACTCGCCGAACGCGCGCGTGGGGTCCTGGAGGTGGCTGAACAGGTGGTTGCAGACGACGAGGTCGAACGCGTCGTCCTCGAACGGCAGGTCGTCGACGCTGGCGCGCACGAACGTGGCCGTGGCCTCCTGCGCGGGATGGGCGCGGGCCGCGTCGATCAGGCCCTGGGAGACGTCCACCCCCGTGACGTCGGCGCCCTGGGCGGCCAGCGTGCGGGCGAGGTACCCCTCGCCGCAGCCCGCGTCGAGGACGCGGCGGCCCGCGCACGGGCCGATGGCGTCGAGGACGGCGCCGTCGGTGAGCTCGGTGCGGTACCGGTCGCGGCGCTCCCTGATGACCTTGACCCAGTACCGTGCGTTGGCCTCCCATCTCTCCCGTGTCAGATTTGCGATGGCTTGCGCCGTGTCCTCCACCGGCTCCCCATTCTCCGAGCCTGGTCAGGCGGCGCCCTTCAGCCGTCTGACCAGCGTGTTGCAGGTCTGTCTGATCCTCTTGTCCCGGCACTCGGCCCCGCGCAGTTCGACCGCCTGGATCAGCTCGGCGATCTTCCCCCCGAACGCGGGATCCCTCTTCAGTGCCAGCGGAATGTACGTCGACACCAGGTAGTAGACGTAGGCGTCGTTGTACTCCGCTATCTCGCGCAGCACCTCCGTGGCCGTATTGCGGAGCGACAGGGAGCTCGGCAAGGTGAAGTCGCTGCTGATACGGCCGTCTCTGGTGTAGGTCGGGAACGACCATTCCTCCAGCGCCGCGTACACGGGCGTGGCATCCAGTTCCCTGCGGTATCTCTCCGCGAGCTCGATGTCGTTCGAGCCGATGAGGGAGCCCATCACGACGCCGCGCATCATGAACGCGGCCTGCCGTCCGGGGACCTCGAAGCCGAGGTCGGCCTCGAGTTCGCCGGTGACCTTGCTGACCTGGTGCGTGAGGATGTTCAGCGCCAGGATCGAGTGGAACGAGTAGGACTTGCGGTTCAACCTGGGAGCCAGGTCGATCGAGGAGTCGAACAGCGTCTGCGGGTCGGACAGGAGGCCGCTGCCGGGCTCGGGGTTGTAGAGCGCCTCAAGGGCCCGGTCCTGCTCGCGGCCCCAGAAGCGGGCGATGAAGGACGAGGTCTTCTGCGTCGCCTCGCCGCGGATGATGTGCAGCGCGGCCTCGAGGGCGTTCAGCAGGTGCTGCTGCGCGACGTCCGATTTCTCCAGGGCGGCGACGTCGACGGTGAGGCCCTCGCCGTGCAGGTCGCCGATGAGCACGTCGCGCCTTTTCCGGACGGCGTGCGCCATCGAGTACTCGGCGATTCCCGGGACGGACGACATGAGGCTCTGCAGGGACCGCCCGCTGACCCGGTCGAGCCATTCGGCGTTGTCCCACAGCCGGAATATCGTGCTCTCGTCGAGGCCGGAGAAGGCCGCCACGTCGGACATGTTGAGACCCATGTCCTTGGTGATTTCAGAGAGAGACTTCGGCTCGCCGTCCGCTGTCATCACTCGTCCCGGATGTGGCAATCGCTGGAGCCTCGATCGTAGCGAAACGCCGTGCCTCCGGGGCGGTCGGCGCGGTGATGTGTCCATTGCGTCATCAACGGCCGGGGTGTCGTCTACGGCCGGTGCGCCATCAAGGACCGGGGGCCCCGCGCAGGACGGCGCCGTGGGGGACATGACGGGCATGGCGGGCCGTCACCCCGGTACGCGCCCGATGCAGCCGATCAGCGGCACCGGGCCCGTGGTGTGGACGGCGTGCGGGAGCGGCAGCCGCGCCGGGTAGGGGGCGGCCATCTCCAGGCCCCCGCAGATCTCGGTGACCGCCTCCAGGCTCCGCGGGCAGAACGGCAGGTCGGGGTTCTGCGGCAGCCCGGCGATCGCCTCCAGCTCCGGCGTCCGCTCCGCGTGGGTGACGACCATGCGGCTGCCGGGCGGCAGTGCCTCCACGAGCGTGCGCACGATGCCGCGCGGGTCGTCCTCGTCGGTGATGCCGTCGAGGACGCCCGTCAGCAGGACGCCCACGGGCTCGCTCAGGTCGATGAGCGCCCGCAGGCCCGGGTCGGCGAGCAGCGCGGCGGGGTCGCGGACGTCCCCCTCGAACGCGCCCGTGTTCGCGTCCACGGCGAGCAGCGCCCGCGCGTGCGCCAGCACCATCGGGTCGTTGTCGACGTACGCGACGCGGCAGGACGGATCGGCGCGCCGGACGATGTCGCCGACGTTGGCGCCGCCGGACACCGGCAGCCCGCAGCCGATGTCCACGAACTGCCGGAGCCCGGCGTCCTCGGCGAGCAGCGCCGCGGCGTGGTCCAGGAAGCCCCTGTTCGCCTGGACGAGCCGTCCCACGACCGGGCACCTGCGGAGAGCCCATTCGGTGAGGTCGCGGTCGGGTGCGTAGTTGTCCTTGCCGCCGAGGAGGTAGTCGTACATGCGGGCGTTGCTGGGCGCGGGCCCGCCGGACCGCGAGGGGGAGATCTCCGCGTCCTCCGGCGGAGCGGATTCCGCCCACCAGGTGAGGCTCGGCGTGGGCCCAGCCGTCACGGGAGCCGCCATCCTTCCTGGACGCCCACCCCGAACCAGAAGGTGGCCGTCCCGTTCTTGCCCCGGCTGGTGCCGAAGTCGGTGGCGAGGGCCTTCATCAGGACGAGCCCCCGCCCGTGCACGGGCAGCGGCTCCTCGGCTCCGCGCGGCTCGCCGGACGCGGTGCCGCCGTCGGTGACCTCGACCCGCACGTACCGGTCGATGTGCAGGACCGACAGCGTGACGGTCCCGTTGCGGCGCGGCCTGGCGTGCAGCACCGAGTTCGTCACGGCCTCGCTGGTCAGCAGCTCCAGGTCGCCGAGTTCGGAGCGGTCGGCGCCGAAGTGCTGGCCGATCAGCTCCCGGACGTAGGACCTGGCGAGCCGCACCGCGGCCGGGGTCGCGGCGATGTCGATCTCACCGATGAGACGTCCGGCCGACTTGCCGTTGTTGTTCCAGGCGGACGGGATTCCGAGTTCCAGGGAGGGAGCGGGCGCCGGAACCAGCACGGGCGTCCCTGACCACGCGTCTGATGAATTCATGGCGGTGTTGGCTTCACGTCTCCGTGTCGGGCTGTAAGCGAACATGAGTTCTTCGGCCTGGTCGAAGTCGGACGTGGGAGTGAGACAACACACACTCTGACGCAGCGCGCACCCGCCGGTCACCGACGCTTGCGCGGACGCAAGGGCCCTGCCGTACCCTGCGGACGGTCACCGTCCGCCGGTGATCCACCACGGCCCGCCGGTGATCCGCCGCGCGCCCCCGGCTACCGGACTTGGTGGCCGGTGAAGCCCGGCACGCCGGCCCCCCGAGGCGGTGGGTGAGCGCGGAGGGCGTCAGGACGGCGTGGCCGCACCGAGCCGGCGTCAGCGGAGGTAGTGGAAGGCCGGTTTCGGGTGCATCAGGAAGTCGTGGTGGGAGATGTTCCACGCGTAGGCGCCGGCCATGGCGAAGGCGATGACGTCGCCGGGGGCCGGATCCGGGACGAGGACGTCGCGGGCGAACACGTCCTTGGGCGTGCAGAGCTGGCCGACCAGCGTGGCGCGCCTTTCCGGGCCGTTCGAGGTGAGGGCTTCGAATGGCTGGTCGTGGCCCTTGGTCACCGGTGTTCTCAGGTGGTGGGTGCCGCCGCGGAGGATCACGTAGGTCTCGCCCCGGGTGGTCTTCACGTCCAGGACGTCGGTGACGTACCAGCCGTGATAGGCCGTCAGCGCCCGGCCCGGTTCGATGCGGAGGGTCGGCGCAGTGGGGAGGCCCTTGCCGTAGGTCTCCCAGTCGAAGCGCGCATCGGGGTCGCCGTAGTCGACGGCCATGCCGCCCCCGACGTTGAGTTCCGGGTCACTTACGCCGTGGTCGTCCAGCCAGGGGAGTGCCCAGTCACATATCCGGGCCGCGAGGTCGAGCATCGCTGGAGCGTCCAGGCCGGAGGCGAGATGGACGTGGATGCCGCGGAGGTCGATGCCAGGTGTTCCGGCTATGCGGCGGGCGCACTCGTTGAGATCAGCCTCGTCCATGCCGAACGGGCCGCTCATGGTGAGAGCCGCGTTCGGTGTGCTGAGCGGCAGGTTGGCGCGCAGCAGGACGGCGGCCGGGCCGGGGAGCCGGGACAGCTCGCGCGGGCTCTCCACATGGATGCGCTCGACACCGAGGCGCTGCGCCAGGGCCAGTTCCTCGTTGGTCTTGCCTGGGCCGCCGAACGCGATGCGGACCCCGGGCAACGTCTCCCGCACGTGCGTGAGTTCGCCGCCGGACGACACTTCCACGCCGTCCACGTGCGGAGCCAGAGCGCGGAGGATCTCGGCGTCCGAGTTGGCCTTGGCGGCGTAGAAGATCTCCGTGCCGGGCAGCGCGGCCCGGACGCCGGCCGCGTGCGCCGACAGGCCCGGCAGGTCGTATATGTAGGCCGGGTAGCCGGGCAGGCCGAGGGCGCGTTCGCGTACGGCTTCGTGCACTGCGGGTCCGTTCATGCAGCGGGTCCGTTCATAGCGGCCGGGACGCGGCGAGCGGGTTGGGGACGGGGACGTAGGTGGCGCCGCGGTCCGCAGTGCGGGACCACCGGGTACGGAGGTTCGCCTTGGCGGGCAGCGGAACGCCCGCCAGGAGCGCCCTCACCTGCGGGTGGTGGTCGTGGGCGGCCAGGTGCTTGCCCAGCGTCCGCCACAGCGCCCGTTCGAGATGCGGGTACAGGTCCGCTACCGCGGCGGCGATCTCGGTCAGGTGGTTCACGACGAGGCAGTAGACGACGCGGTTCCAGCCCCGGTCGGGGGCGTAGGTGAGCCCTTCGGCGACGCGGGGCGGCAGGTGGGCCAGATCCCAGCGGCCGGCGGTGAGCTTCGTCCCCTCCAGGTCGCGGAACGCGGCGTGGACGGGCATGCCGTCGGCGTCCACGCAGACCAGGACGTTCTGGAGGTGGGGTTCCAGGACGACGCCGTGGTCCAGATAGGCGCGCAGCACCGGCGGCACGACCTGGGTCACGTAGGCGTCCCACCACGCCTGGGCGCCGTCGGGGTCGGCCATGGCCGGTAGGTCCGCCAGGAACGTGTTGGAGGGGTCGGCCAGGGCACCGGCCAGTAGCGGCGTTCCGGGGAGACCTTTGACGCCTTGGCGCAGGATGACGCTTAAGCCCTCGTACAGGCGGCGGTCGGCGAGAGCGGTGCTGCGGTAGGCGGGTTCGGTGAGGAACGTGGAGCCCAGCCGCTCGAAGATGGGCGGCACCAGCTCGTTGAGGGTCATCGCCCCGGTGAGTTCGTACCAGGCGTTCTTGCGGACGCAGTTGGTGATGCGGACGTCCAGGCTGAACTTGCAGAACACGTCGGCGTCCGGCAGATACACCGTCCGTACGGAAGACGTGGGCACCGCCTCGATGTCGCCTGGGCCGAGGTTGAGAAGCAGGCCCCGGGCCAGGGCCTCTTGTAGGACGGAATTGTCCGCCATCAGGGAGAACTGCCACGGATGGACGGGAAGCAACCTGCGCCCCGGCCGCGATGCAGGCCCGTACGCCTCAAGGCCCTTGAACGCGTCCGGGGATCCTTCTTCGGCGAACAGGTCCTCCGGAACGGCCAGCCATTGGGGGCGGAAGCGGGCCCGTGTCTCCGGTGCGTACGGAAGCCAGTCCGTCGGCGACCCTTGGCGCGACTTCGCCGACGGGTGGAAGCGATGCCCCGCCACCAGGGACTGCTCTGAGTCGATGTAGCGGTCGTCGGAGGCTTCGCCGCGCGCGGCGATGATCGCGGCCAGGGCGGTGTGGCTGTCGTCCACCTGGCTGAGGAACTCGGGGTTGGGGCGGCCGGTGGCGAGTTCCAGTTCACCGGCGACGAGGTTGGCCAGCCTGTCCCAGGTGGCCGGGATCCACTCGTCTCCGCGCCGCTCCTCGTAGGGCGGTGCCAGGCGGTAGGTGGGGCCGACGGGTGGGC
>NZ_SMKB01000208.1:0-12673 GCF_004348575.1 Actinomadura sp. 7K534 | reverse complement strand
AAACGCCCAGCTCAAGAGCTGGCGAATCCTCCGCAAGCTCCGCTGCAGCCCCGGCAAGGCCGGCCACCTCGTCAAGGCCATCGCCGTCCTACAGAACTACGAGATCACCCGAGGATGAAAAAGGTTCAGTGATCGGGCGCTTTTCAACAGCGAGCAGGTCTTCCAGAGTTGCCCACGCCCAGCCATTTGGGAGGTCGGTCATGCTGTGAGGTTCCGGTTGAGGTCGGTTAGGAGGGTTTCGGCGTTGGTGTCGCCGAAGGTGGTCAGGAAGCCGTCGATGCCGCCGCGGTCGGTGAAGGGAGGTTTGTCAAGTTCGGTGTGGTCGATGGCGGCGTGGGTGATGACCACGTCGCAGATGTGGTCCAGCCACCATCGTTGGTCTGGGGTGAACTCGACTCCGGCGTGCTGTTGCTTCACAAGCCAGGCAGCGTACCGCTCCTCTACGACACTGCGGTGCGGTTTGGGTTCGGTGTCGAGGCCGAGCTCGTAGCGGATGAGGCCGATGAGGTCGACGGGCCCGTGCTGATTGCCGCGCTTGCCAGCGGCGAGGTTGAGCTGTTCGTAGGCCTTCCACAGCTCGTGGGGCGTCCACTCGTGCGGGGGGCGGGCGATGCGGGCGGCGAGTTCCTTGAGTTTGGCGTAGGCGGCGCGGCCGGGCTGTCCGCTGCGGTAGGCGGCCTCGATCGCAGTGATCTCGTCACGGTGTTCTTCGAGGTAGGAGCGCCAGGAGGTGACGACTTCCTGGGCGCGCAACTTGGGGTCCTGGGCGGCGGCTTCGATGAGGGTGTCGCGGTTGACCTCGTCCCAGTAGATGTCGTGGGCGCGACGGATCTCCAGCAGCCGCTGGCGCAGTTCGGTGTTTTCGGCCAGCGGCCGGACGGCCTGGACAACTAGGGCGTGGACCGCGGCTTTGCCCTTCGGGCCGCCGTCGCCGTAGGCGGTTTGGAGGGTGTCGGGGTCGGCACAGCTGGACACGGAGGCGATCACCTCAGCGAGCGGGCGGCCGGCCAGGTTCTCCAGTTCGGCTCGCTCGTCGGGGGTGATCTGCTTGTTCAGGCGGGCCAATCGTCCAGCCAGGGTGGAGGCCTCATCCGGGGTGATAGTGAGGCTTCCGACCTTGTTGAGCAGGGCCTCGAAGTTGATCTGCTTGTCGCTGTGCTGCACCAGCGGAGTGGCGTCCACGCGCGGTGAGTCGGTGACCCCGACGGCGTCAATGATGACGAAGCGGGTCTTAGCCTGCACGTCGGGGGTGACCTGCTGGAGCTCGGCCGGGTCTACGGTGCGGGCACCGCGGCCTTTCATCTGCTCGAACAGGGCCCAGCTCTTGACCTCGTTGATGAAGAACACGCACTCCAGCGGGCGGATGTCGGTGCCAGTGGCGATCATGTTGACGGTGACGGCGATCCGCAGGTCCGGGGAGTTGCGGAACTCGGCGATCAGCGCGTCGGGGTCGGCGGCCTTGTAGGTGATCTTCTTGCAGAAGTCATTGCCCTTGCCGAACACCGTGCGGACCATGGTCACGATCTCCTCGGCGTGGTTGTCGTCCACGGCGAAGACCAGCGTTTTGGGGACGTAGCTGCGGCCGGGGAAGATCTCGGTGAACAGCCGGTCGCGGAAGGTCTCCAGCACCAGTCGGAGCTGCCCGGTGCTGATTACTTTGCGGCCCAGTTGCGTGCCGGTCCAGGTGAGGTCGTCGTCGAGTTCCTCGTAGCGTTTGCGACGGGTGGGGCGGCTCATGATGGGGACCACGGTGCCCCGATCGATGGTGGCGCCCTGCTCGGCGTGCTGGGTGCGGATCCGGTAGACGTCGAAGTCGACGTTGACGGCGTCGTTGACCGACTCGCGGTAGGTGTACTCGCTGACCAGGTTCTGGCCGAAGAACCCGAAGGTCTGCTTGACCGGGGTCGCGGTGAGCCCGACCAAGAAGGCGTCGAAGTACTCCAGCACCTGGCGCCACACGCCGTAGATCGACCGGTGGCACTCATCGATGATGATCAGATCGAAGGTCTCGGGGGGCAGGTCGGCGCTGTAGGCGACCTCGACGACATTGTCGGCGGCGTAGCTGTCGTAGCTCTCGTCCTCGACCTCGGGGTCCACCGGCTCGCCCCGCAGCCGGGCGTACAGGCGCTGGACGGTGGAGATGACGACCTTGGTCGAGTCCTTCATCACGGCGCCGCCGAGCCGTTCGACGTTGTACAGCTCGGTGAACTTGCGTCCGTCGTCGGGGGTGATGAAGTTGTCGAACTCGGTGTAGGCCTGATTGCCGAGGTTGTTGCGGTCGACCAGGAACAGCACCCGCCGTGCTTTGGCGTACTTCAACAGCCGGTAGGTCTGGGTGACCGCCATGTAGGTCTTGCCCGCCCCGGTGGCCATCTGGACCAGCCCGCGCGGCTCATCACGCACCAGCGACTGCTCCAGGCCCGTGATGGCGCGGGCCTGCGCGGCGCGCAGCCCCCGGGTGTCCAGGGGCGGCAGTTCGCGGAGCCGGGCCCGCAGGGTGGGGGGTTCGTCCTCCGTGTCGGCTTCGCGCATCCAGCGGGCCAGCGTCTCGGGCCGATGGAAGCTGAACACCGACCGCGCACGCGGGGCGGGGTCGAGGGTGTTGGTGAAGTGCGTCTCGACCGCGGTGGTCTCGTAGCGGAACGGCAGGGGGATCCGCCAGGCGGCGAACTGCTGGGAGGCGGTCAGGGTGTCGGCGTAGCGGGCCGACTGCGTCTCCACCGGCGTCAAGATCACGCCCTCGCGTTTGGCCTCGATCACCCCGACGAGTTTCTGGTCCACCCACAGCAGGTAGTCGGCCACGCCCTTCGCCGTGGGCACCTCGCGCACGGCCACGCCCTGGGCGGCGAACAGGTTGGTGCCCTTGGCGTTCTGGACGTCCCAGCCGGCCAGCCTCAGCATCTCATCCACCCGCTCGCGGACCTCGGCCTCGGTCAGCGGCTTGGCGGCTGCGTGCTGAGCCCGCGAGATGAACGCATCGCGGTCGGCCGGCCGCACCTTCGGCGCACTGGCGACCTGGGCGGCGAACCGCTTCTGAGCCTCGGCCAGTTGCTCCTGCGTCCGCTGCACCGACGCGCGCAGCGCTTCCTGACCGGCCAGGGCCTGGGCAAGCTCCTGCTCGGTCTGCCGGCGCGCGCGGGCCTCCGCCTCCAGCTTGGACACCTGCCCGTCCCGGCTGACCTTCACCGCGGTCAGCCGTTCCCGCAGACGCTCCAGCTCCTGCCGCAGCTCATCCAACTCGGCCCGTTCGGCCGCCGACGCCGGCGTCTCGGTAGCGGGGGCAGGCGGCGGAACGAATCCCAAGGGGGCGGGGTCGTCGCTGGCAGCTTTGTGAAACCACACCCCCAGCTCGAAGCAGTTCCGTACGCACAACAGGGCCGCCTGGACGTCTCCCCAGTGCGAATGGACAGCCCGATTACCGGAGATTCGGACTTCATCAAATGCCTGCCGGATACTGGGCACCAGAACACCCGCCGTGCCCAGGGCTACGATTCTGGCGTGGTGCGTCGTTCCGTGCACCGGAGTCTGCGTGCGCGCTACCAGCAGCCTTGCCAGCGTCTCGGTGAACCGCCGCGCCTTCCCCATAGCCGCGTCCGGGTCGCTGTAGATGTACGACTCGGCCGTGGCCCCGTCTGCCACCAGCAGCGGCTCATGCTGCAGCAAGAATCCGAAGTTCCGCGACCGCGCCGCCAGCTCCTCGAATGAGTCGGCCATGTTCCCTCACCCCGCACCCCTGGTATCACGCAGAACGTTGCAGAATATCTCCTTCAACCGATTCTTCCCAGCGGGTTACCAAACTCGATCACTATGGTCCTGGCATTCGGGTTCGTTTGAGCTATAGCGCCACAAAGACACCCCAGGTCTTCAGCGCAGTTGCGGTGTCACAGCTGAGAGAACCTGTCCTTGCATGTACCCGTGGAGCAGATGCTGGGCGTGGTCGCGCTACCTCCGTACATGAGCTTGGACGCCGGGTTATCACCTAGCAAGCAATCATCGGCGGCGAGTGACGCGTGCGTAGGGACTGCGACTGCGCTCGGTGATGTGCCGCGCCCGGGCTATCGTCTGCCGCGTGGGCGTGGAGAGCCGGGGCGTGGGCAGAGCCTGATTCAGGCTCTGCCCACAGCCGGTCGGTGGCAGATCAGCGTGCTTGGAGTGCATCTCCTCCACCCATCCCACCTCCACCTTCCTGATCCGGTCTCGGCACTCCACGCCGATGCTCAGTAGGTGACCGGCCATGTGGCCGGTGATGAGAACGTCAAGCTCGCGCATCTGCCCGGTCACCCGATCATGAAGACTGGCCGATTCGACCACCGTCGCGTCGGCGGCGAGCTGGGTCTTGACGAAGTAGACGACCGCTTGGAAGTCGTTGGACCGTGCGGGCATCCGCTCACGGTAACCACGTGCACCGACATACTGCCGGGTAACCGATCGGCCCGCAGGGGCATGCAAACGCTCCCCGCGCAACTTTGTGCGAGGCTCGAGGCTTGGTCGCCTGGACGATCGCGAGGCGACGGCCAAGGCCACTGGAGTTGACCCTTAAAGCCATAGTCTCCCCCACGCGCCCTCGCCTCCCCAGCCGGGAGACCCCATATGAGGAGTCTTTTCGGCCTACCGCGGTGCCGGTAGTCATAGCGACGGCGCCAAGGCTGTGAGTCCAGCGTGGTCGGGGAAATCGGAAAGAGCGGCTTCAAGCAGTGTATGGATGTTGATTTCGTGGCCGCCACCGCCCAGTCGGAGAACGCGAAGTGCCGCGAACCAGGCCGCTCGCCCTGTTCCGGTCAGTGTGAGGCGAGAAATATCACCGCCAGCTCGTGCCCATATATCCTGATCGGTGGGCCCGGTGGGATAAAGATCCGCCATGATCTCCTCGAGGGCGCGCCACTGGTCCGGCCAAGTGGGGGTCATGTGCGCTGGTGTCTTCTTTCCCCCCAAGTCGAGGGCGACCGGGAAGTTGTCCTCAAGGTCTGAAGCCTTGAAGGTGGGGTGCTGCTCGGGTTTGGCACGATGGACGTGTTCAGCGACGTAGTTGAAAATGTCGAAGACACGAATGAGGCCGTCGCCTTTCGTTTGGGCCCTGCCCTTGAGCGCTTGGAGCAGGTTGTCGGTGAAGACGCTGTTGCGGGCACCGGGCAGCACGAAGGACACTTCGCTCGCCCGCGACGATGCGATAATTACACGACCGACGCCTTGGGCTAGTTTCTGAAGAGACTTCTCGTCGAATCCTGGCCGCGCCTGTGCGCTTTGGCTTTCCTTGAGCGTGCCAGCGCCGCCCGAATGACAAGCATCCAGAAGAACAAGAAGTCGCCGCGCTCGTATGCTGGCGAGCGTTTCGGAAAACTCCGCGGCCTGCAGAGTGGTACCCGGGAGATCCTCGGCACGATAGTCGAAAGGCATGAGGGAACTGGTCTCGGTCAAGCCTGTGCCAAACCGGGCACCGTGACCGGAGAAGAATACCACTACAGTGTCGTCCGGACTTGCGGACGACGCCAGTTCGCTCAGTTCGGTCCGGATGGTATCCAAGGTAGCCTGGTGGTTCACCAGCATCCGGACGCGATGGGGACGAAAGCCGCAGTATCCGGGATCCTGAAGAACTGTGGCAATATCCCGGGCATCGTTCACCACCGCACCGGGGAGCACATCTGCCTGCTCGGGGTATTCAGCGACGGCAATGACCAATGCGTGACCGTTGTCGAAAGTCATGGATTCACCGCTCTATTCCACATCAACGCAGGGAAAAGGTTACGTGGCGTCCCGGAATTCGCAGTCGTCTACCAGAAGGCTTAGGTTGGGATTCTCGGGAAAATCTTCACGCATCTCCTGCAGGAGGCTTCTGATGCTTGGCGGCCTGCCTCCGAGGCGGATTCGGGTTAGGGAGTGTTGCCACTGAGCTCGTCCGTTCATGCTCCACATGAGATCAGAGTCGCGCCCACCGGAACGTTCCCAGAGTCCGTTATGTCCGGGACCTGTCGGGTAGAGATTTGCGGCTAGTGTTTCGAGTGACGCCCATTTTTCGTCCGCGCTGACCGCCGAGAGGCCGTATCGCAAGCGATCCCACCAGCCGACGAGCGACAGACAGGCACGCAACGCCGGCCGGACGTCCTGACGCCCCTGGCGCAGCATCGACAGGAGCTTGGCAGGGACGTGACGCCATCGGCGTTCTTGTGTCAAGCGGCCGATCGCTTCGGATTCTTCCATAGAGAACGGACGTGTACGGGCTGCTGCGATGCGAAGCCAGGCCAGGAACCGTTGTTCGCTGAAGCCGGCGAGAAGCACGACGATCTGGATAGCCTGGCTGACGCCATCGCTCGCGAGCTGGGTTAGCAGCTTGTCGAGGTCCGGGTGGTCGATGATCGTGACCTGAAGTTCTGGTTCTGGTGCGGGCCCGGTGCCGGGGGCTTGGTCGAGCCATCCTCTGGCGGTGGCACGGAGCATGTTGGTTCGGGCTGGATGGGTGAGCCTTGGCCAGAGTTCGCTGCGGCGGGTGAAAGCGGTGAGATCTGCTAGGGGTGTGAGCGATAGGTGGGCGATGAGTTCTGCTGGTGGCGGGTAGCCATCGAGCAGGTCCAGAAGGATTGTGTCGAATACTGCGCGTGGATCGGTGGGCCCTCGCCAGGCGTCGACGTTGTGCTTCAGGCTCGCCGACCAGATCGCCTGCGCTGTGTGATTGGAAAGGTCCACATTGGCGAGGAGTGCAGGGGTGTTAGCCACGCGTTCCGCGGCGAGGTCGATGATCCGCGAGTCGTCGAGGCTGATGGCGCAGCTGACGACCTCGGCCGGTGTGGCATGGGCAAGTGCCAGGCGAATGCCCTCGGCCTGGGGGGCCGGTTCGGTCGAGGTTTGGAGGCGGGCGGCGGCGGCCGGATTGAAGGCGGCGGCAGCGGTCGCTCCATGTAGCCGGTGGAGACCCTGCTCGCGGGAGAGCTCAAGGATCTCCTGGGCGGCCTGGAGCCTCAGCGTACGAGGGGCGGTAGCGGCCAGTACGTCCTGCATGGTTGCGTTAGGGTTAATAGCCGTCCACGCCGGGCGGATGATGGCGGGGTCGGCCTCGACCCATCGCCACAAGGCCTTGGCAAGGTGGTCGGCAGTGCGGGCGGCGGCCGACAAGCCCTTCAATACTGCGTTCCGCCAGCTTGGAGTGCTCTTTGACTCCTCTGCCGCGTCAGTAATCATCCTGACAAAGGCCTTGTCCTGAGCTGGGGGAAAGTCGTGTTGTGCCAGCCGCCGCGACAGTGCCGTCCACAGGCGTTCAGTGGCTCTGAAGCCTTGCGGGTCGAGGTTGCGCAAGGTGAGGAGGTCTTGTGCTGAGGCTTGGCTGAGGTGTTGCACCAGGCGGTCGATCAAGTTCGCTTTGCCGACCGCGCCACACACTGGGCTTGGTGAGAGCCGATCAATCAGACGAACTGCTGTGAGTGTGTCGCTGATGGTGCCCGGTTCCGAGGCGGAGAACTGATGAGCCTTCTCCAGCAGAGCGAGGTCGGTGAAGCTTGTCAGGTCCGCGGCCATTTCGTCGGCGAAGGTGCGCAACGGCTCGCCCTCGCGACGTCCGCAGACGAGGGCGGCGGCCGACGAGGCTATGTGCGCGGACTGTGTGTCGAGCAACCGGTGCCCTCGCCATCGCGCCAGCAGGGCGGGCGGAGTGCAGACCAGTGCGGGTCGGGGGGTCTCCACCAGGTCGGCGGGGCCGAAGCTCAGCCGGAAGGCGAAGCTTCGGCGGAATTCCGGCCAAAGTCTCCCCCACAACGACATCACCAGGTTGTCAAAGCCGTCGTTTCCTGTTCGAATGACGGGCCCAGTCCCGGTGGCGGTGAGGGCGGTCGCGGCTGCCGCCAAATCCGAAGTTTCTGGGGGGATTTCGTCCCCGAGCATGAGGTCGAGCGTCGGTAGATTAGCGGGAGCAGCCGGTTCGGTGATCAAGAGGGCGAGGAGCGGCCGGAGATCGGATGCGGTGATGATTTCCTCGAGGGGCGTGATCAGCGCGTGGGCGAGGACCATCCCAGCCCTGTTGGCCTCCGGGTCCAGGAAGGTGCGTGCGAGCACATAACGGGCCTTGTGAGCAAATCCGAGGAGGAACGGCGACCAAGCGACGCCGGGCGGTGCTGTGTCCGGCAGGTCGAGGCGGGAGGCGAGCTCACCGACGTCCTTGCTGTCATTGCTTGAGGCCCTGAGCGCGTGGGCGCCCCGCACCTCGCCGAACACCGCCTGTTCGACGATCACTCTGGGTTTCCTTGTCCGTTTTGCTGCTGGTTGAGGTCCTGTAGGAGTAGGTGGATCGGTAGGGTGAGATCTGGTGATTGACACCCGTCCGGCAGTACCACGTAGCCGAAGTGCTCGGCGCCGCGGGCGACGTACTCGGCATCTTGCCGGGTCGCGCTGAGCGAGCGCCCCAAGGCCGACAGTCCCATGATGGATGGGCTGCGCCAAGTGGACCGGAGGAAATCCCAGAGCATGGGCATGCGATCTTTCAGCGCCGCCGTCGGCGCCAGGTCAAGGCCGAGTTCATCCCAGCATGTGAGCAGGACTCCGAGCCGCGGCCGATCAAGGGGACGCCGCCCGGCTGCCCCCGCCGCGTAGGTCAGCATTTGCAGCAGCTCGATGAGGCGAGCCTGATCTGAGACCTGCATCTCCCGGTTGCCGGTGGACGCCTTGCGAAGATCTGCCAGCGGCCGGGAGAAGATGTCATCGCCCGTCCGTGTCTGCTGAAGCCGGATCAGCAGCAGCCATCCCCGGGCCTGGCGTATACGCGCCAGCCAGGAGTTTGGCACACGCCGGGAGGAGATCATGGTGTGGATCTGCTCTCCGCCGTACTCGGGCCACACAAGGTCCGCTCGCTGTCCGGCCTCATCGTTTCGGACAGGCCAGAGACTGTTGACATAGGTCGCGGTGGCCGTGTGACCGGCCGCCTTTCCCTCGTCCAGGCTCGCAAGCGCTTCCTCGAACGGATCGAGATTCGTCGCTTGCCCCTCCATGCGCAGGCGACTGCCCTCGCCATTCATAAGCCTACGCAGCAGTTGAGCGCCGTAGTGTGTCTTCCCGACTCCGCTCTCGCCGAGGAGGAGGATCGAGTCGCTAGGGACGCTCATCTGGCCCCACCCCATACAAGAACAACGGGTCGTCACGAAACGCTGCGGGAGGCGGCAATTCGCCCGTCGGCCGCCGCGATGTCAAGATCCAGTTCATCAAGTCGATCCAGTCAGAGCCGGCAGAGGCGACCTCAGAGAGGACGCTGACCGAGAATTCCGTTGCATGAGGCATGAGATCCCGCACCGACCGGCGAATGGAGTTTTCCATTTCTGGAACGATCTCGACGTCCGACTTGGTCCACACCAGAGCGACAGGACGTTCCCAACACTCGGCGGCCAGCCGACGGCCTAGCCTCTGCAGCGCACCGCGTGCCGCGCCCCTGTGCTCGCCGGCGAGGGCGTCGCGATCAGCGATGAGCAGCAGGACATCGGCGTGCTCGGCGATCCAGCGGGCTCCCTCGGCCTCGGGCGCGTCACGGTTCATCGCCCACCGCTGAAACCATTCGCCGGGGGCATCAGTGAACAGAAAGTCCGTGGAGCGCTCATGGGCCGCGTCCCAGAAGGACAGGTGAAGCAGGCCCGGGGCTCGGCCACTTCGGCTGGTTGTATGGGGTGGGAAGCCCGGCAACTGCCCTGGGGACCAGCGCAACGATCCTGCAACCGCCTCCCAGCCCTCCAGAGACAAGGAGCCAGCAAACCGGCGATCACGAAGCTGGGGTGTGCCCTTGCCGAGCAGCAAATACCAGGCCCCCAGCAGGGTGGTCTTGCCCGCGTTCTCCGGCCCAATGATCCCGACCACCACGGGGCGGGCGCGCCCCGCAACGAAAGCTAGGTCAGCAAGCCCCAACACGCTTCCTGACCACGGCAGTAGCGCGTGATCCCTCGGCTCGGCTTCCGCTGGTTCCGGAGAGGGCTGGGCGGTCCATGCAGGGCAATCACCCAGTTCGACGTGGCCGAGGCTGCAATTGATGCCGGGGGCGAAACAGTTGTGCGTCGCGCATCGCTCCATCCCGGCTAGCCCTTCCGTCTCCGCCGACTGCCGGTCGTGCGTTCCTTCGTTGCTCTGACCGCTTGGAGTTCGCGGAACACCCAGACCGCCCAGTCTGGCAAGGTGAGTTCCGTCTCCGGCCCCAGGCCCGTCAACCGACGAAACTCCTCCCGTTCGGCATGCGAGGCCCGGGCTTCGGGATGGGCGATCAACGCCAGGAGCAGACCTCGGCCTGCAGGAGAAGAGACCAGGTCAGCCCCGTTTTCGCGGAGCGCTACAAGCCCGTCATCCTCTCGCGCCATCGCGACCAGTTCGTGGACCGAACAAGTCTTCCTCGGGTCAACAGTAGGAAGGCTGTGAACAGCCTCGAACAGAAAAGCTGTCACACTCGCCGGGGAGAACGTAGGGATCTGCTGATGGAGGTCGAAAGCCATTAGAGGCGCTGCGGCCTCAGGTGAAAGGTCACGGTAGCTGCATCGGGTGGACGGAGAAAATAGCGCCTCCTTCCACCACAACAGGTGGGTCCGGCGCTGAAGCCCACCCGTGGCGGCGCTCACGGCTTTGAGTGTCTCGTCGACATAGGTTGAGACGCCCGTCAGCAGTTTCTCCAAAGCTCCTTTCAGCTGCGCTTGATCAACAATCGATTCACTCACGGCCGCATTAATCGCATCGGCGGTGGCCTCGGCCATGCGTGGGCCAAACTCGGCCACCCAATGCGGGGTGCTGTTGGGTACGTGAGGGTTACCGTTTGTGCTGCTGGCTCGGCCTTGTGCATCCAGTGACTGGGGGCCTGCAGCCGCCCGGTATTGCTCCGCCAACTGGTCACGGTCGACCGGCTCCAACCTCAGGGTCAATCGGCTTGACTCTGGCACCTGAATCTTCGGTGTGGAGACTTTGATCGACGAGGGGGTTGCCCACTCCTGCTCGGCCCTGGCGTCCACCCTGCCTTCTATCTCCGAGACAACGTCTGCCCAGATCTCCTGTTCAGCGGCCACCTCCATGTGGGGGAGGATGTTGCGCGCCAGCCCGACGAAGGCCACCCCGAGGCACTCGTCGCCTGCCACTGCCTGTGCTAGGGCATCCAACAGCACCGCTCGGACAAGAAGCGTCGGCGTACCAGAGATCACGTTGGCGTGGGTCGCCCAATGCTTCTTCAACACGTCCACGACTTCGCTGACAACCGGCTCGTCGTCAGGCGTCTGCGGGTCGAAAGCTACCAGGGAGAAGGCGATGGCCTTCGACGAGGTCTTCCCCAGAGCCGCGGCGAGATCCTTGGCCACCTTCTGCAACTTCTCCAGCCTGGTGTCGTCTCCACCAAGATCAACCAGTCCGCTACTGAGAAAACGAAGCAGAACGCCATCGACCATCTGGCCCCCATACGTTGCACGCCGAACGAGACTCACATCATGAGCTGGCGCGGCCCCACTCGACAGGATCGAGCCGGAGTTTAGCGAACATCGCCGGTCACCACGCTCTGTCCACACGGCCACTTATCCCCTGGCGACGTCTCACCTGGTGGCCCGCCAAGATCGATGGTCGAGACGCGAGCGCCAGTAGTCCCCGACTGTCAATATGTGGTCTCACGACTTGCCTGCGCTTCCCCCGTAGCTACGGGGGGGAAGCGCAGACCGAAACACGGTGCACAGGCGAAAAGCCTGATAAAAGCTAAGGAACTGACCACCAAAGGAACCGAACGGAGAGGGTCACCTGGATTGGCTAGTCACCCTCGACGCTCGCCGCCTCCGAGCTCTCCGCCCTTCTTCTCAGTCTGCGGCTGGGGCTGCGCAGGCATCTTCGGCGCTGGATCGGGCTGCTGGGTCGGGCGAGGGTCGTTGGTCATTGAAAGCGTCCCCACGGTCGTTGTGACGGTCAGCGCAAGGATAAGGAGCAGCGACACCAGGTTCAGCCAGATTGCCCAGACGAACCATCGGCCACGGCAATCCGCGTCGGCACGCATCGACTGGACCGGGCTCTGCGAGTCCGCCCTGCCGTGCAGCAGCATCTCGGCCAGCTCTCGTTTCAACCCAGCGGTGTGCCAGGCATCGGAGTAGCCGTCACCCCTCTCGGTGCGGTCGAGGTACATCTGCCAGGACTTGCGGACGTCGGCAATGTTGACGCTCTTGGTGTCGCGGGCACGCAGCGCGCCTGCCGCTGCGGCGGCGCTCAGGGTGAGCGCCGCAAGCGCCGCCGCCCCGATCACGAGGCCGACAGTGCGGTAGTGGCCAGGCAGTTCGAGGACGATCTTGATGTTAGTGATGAGAAGCGCGACAACGACGCTGGTGAAGGCGAGAACGCCCAACGACTTGCGTTCGAACGCGTCGCCCCTTCGCCAGTGAAAATCGAGGAGCCGGCGTCCCTCATCCAGAAACACCTGCACCTCGTTCTCCTGGTCAGGGCGCTCCGTGGCAGGTTGGGAACGACGAAAGAACGTCATGGCTGCCAGCCAAGCAGGTCCAGGGGCGTCTGCGCGATGACTCGTGGAGGATCACGTCGCTCACGCCACGTTCGACAAGCAATCCCCCACACTCATCTTCAAGGAGGGGCTGGCACGGGTTCGGCAACAGCACCGGCAGGACCTTGTGTGATCGGACCTAGTCACTCCATCGACACGTGGTCACGGGATCAGGAAGCGGGAAGGGATGGTTAGGCGGGCGTTGGGTGGGGT
>NZ_SMKB01000207.1:0-12763 GCF_004348575.1 Actinomadura sp. 7K534 | reverse complement strand
GTCGTTCCGGGGGGTGTGGGGGGTCGTCCCCCCACCGGGGTCCGAACCGGGGTGCTTGTCGAACTCGCTGGTCCGCAGCTCCACGCGGCGGATCTTGCCGGAGATCGTCTTCGGCAGCTCGGCGAACTCCAGCCGCCGGATCCGCTTGTACGGCGACAGCTGCGCCCGGCTGTGCTCGAAGATCGCCTTCGCGGTCGCGGCGTCCGGCTCCCAGCCGGCCGCGAGCGTCACGTACGCCTTCGGCACGGCCGCCCTGACCGGGTCGGGCGACGGCACCACCGCGGCCTCCGCCACCGCCTCGTGCTCGATCAGCACGCTCTCCAGCTCGAACGGCGAGATCTTGTAGTCGGACGCCTTGAACACGTCGTCGGCCCGCCCGACGTAGGTGATGTACCCGTCCTCGTCGCGGGAGCCGATGTCGCCGGTGTGGTAGTAGCCGCCCGCCATCGCCTCCTCGGTGCGCGCCTCGTCGCCGTGGTAGCCGACCATCAGCCCGAGCGGGCGGTCCTCCAGCTCCAGGCAGATCTCGCCCTCGTCCCCGGGCCGCCCGGTCAGCGGGTCGATCAGCGCCACCCGGTAGCCGGGCGCGGCGCGTCCCATCGATCCCGGCTTGACGGGCTGGCCGGGGGTGTTGGCGATCTGCACGGTCGTCTCGGTCTGCCCGAACCCGTCGCGGATCGTCCTGCCCCACGCGTCCCGGACCCGCTCGATCACCTCGGGGTTGAGCGGCTCCCCGGCCGCCACCACCTCCCGGGGCGGCGTGGCGAGCCGCCCCAGGTCCGCCTGGATCAGCATCCGCCACACCGTCGGCGGCGCGCAGAAGCTCGTGATGCCGCAGCGCTCGATCGTGTCGAGCAGCCGGTCGGCGTCGAACCGCGTGTAGTTGAAGATGAACACGCACGCCTCGGCGTTCCACGGCGCGAAGATGTTGCTCCACGCGTGCTTGGCCCACCCGGGCGACGAGATGTTCAGGTGGACGTCCCCGGGCCGCAGCCCGATCCAGTACATCGTGGACAGGTGCCCGGCCGGGTAGGTCGCGTGCGTGTGCTCGACGAGCTTCGGCTTCGCCGTCGTCCCGGACGTGAAGTACAGCAGCAGCGTGTCCTGCGACATGGTGAGGCCGAAGGGCGTGAACGACTCCGCCTCCCCGTACGCGTCGGCATAGCGCACCCACCCGTCCACCGGGTCGCCCACGGCGATCCGCGTGTACTCGCCCTGCACGCCGTCGAACTTGCCGGTGTCGCCGGACGCGACGACCACGTGCCGGGCGTTGCCGCGGGTCAGCCGGTCCCGCAGGTCCGCGGTGCCGAGCAGCGGCGTGCACGGGATGAGGATCGCGCCGATCTTCATCGCGGCCAGCACGGTCTCCCACAGCTCGACCTGGTTGCCGAGCATCAGGATGATCCGGTCGCCGCGCCGCACCCCCGTCCGGCGCAGCAGGTTCGCCGTCTGGTTCGACCGCCGGGACAGCTCCGAGAACGTGTACCTGGCCTCGGAGCCGTCCTCCTCGACGATCCACAGCGCGGGCGAGTCGTTGCTCTCCGCGACCCTGTCGAACCAGTCCAGCGCCCAGTTGAAACCGGTCAGCACCGGCCAGCGGAACTTCTCGTACGCGGTCGCGTAGTCGTCGCGATGCGCGAGCAGGAAGTCGCGCGCCGCGCGGAACTCGACAGCGGGCATGGTCTCTCCTCGAAGCCGCACGGACACCCGGTACAAGGATCGTCGCCATACCGCGTGACCGACGCCACCCCCGAACGGGGGTATCGGGACGTTCCTTTGCGATTCCCCTACCCGTCGCGGGGACCGCCGGCCCGCGCCTTCAGGACGGGTGATCGCGGGGGGCGGGGTGCTCGTCGGGCCGGTCGGCGACCGGTCCGGCGGAGCCGAGCCGCCAGGGGACGCTGGTGACCATGACGCCAGGCCGGAACATGAGCCGTGCCGTGAGGTGGAGAGCGCTCTGGTTGTGCAGGAGTTGCTCCCACCAGTGGCCGACGACGTACTCGGGGATGAACACGCACACGACGTCGCGGGGGCTTTTCCGGCGGATCCGGGCGATGTAGTCCAGGACGGGGCCCGTGATGTCCCGGTAGGGGGAGTCGAGGACGGTCAGCGGAACGGGAACGTCGTACCGGGCCCAGTTCCTTTCGAGTTCCTCGGTGTCGCCGTCGGGGGTGCGGACGGTCACGGCGACGAGGGTGGAGGGCCGGGTCGCGCGGGCGAAGGCGATGGCGCGCAGGGCGGGCGCGTGCAGGTTGGACACGAGCACGACGGCGTGGACGCGGCTGGGCAGGGAGACCGCTTCCGCGGTCGGCTCCACTTCGGTCGCGACACGCGTGTAGTGGCGGTGGATGGCCTTCATCATCATGAAGACGGCCGGCATCGCGATGACGACGATCCAGGCGCCGTGGGTGAACTTCGTGACCAGGACCACGACCAGGACCACGGCGGTGAGGGCGGCCCCGACGGCGTTGATCACGCGGGCGCGGTGCATCCGGGCCCGCTGCGGCACGGTCCCCTGGGCCTGGTCGAGGAGGGCGGTCCAGTGCCGGACCATGCCGGTCTGGCTGAGGGTGAAGGAGACGAAGACGCCGATGATGTAGAGCTGGATGAGACGCGTGGGGCTGGCGCCGAAGGCCCAGACCAGGCCGCAGGCGAGGACGGCGAGCAGCAAGATGCCGTTGCTGAAGACGAGCCGGTCGCCGCGCCGGGAGAACTGCCTGGGGAGGTAGGCGTCCTGGCCCAGGACGGAGGCGAGGGTCGGGAAGCCGTTGAAGGCGGTGTTGGCCGCCAGCACGAGGATCGCGGCGGTGAATCCGGCGACCAGGTAGAACGGGACGGATCCGCCGCCGAACACCGCCCCGGCGATCTGGGAGATGACGGTCTTCTGCTCGTAGCCTTCGGGAGTGCCGGTCAGCTGCGCGGGATCGGCGGCGACCCGGACGTCGGAGATCAGGGCGAGCGCGGTGAGCCCCGCGAACATCGCGATGGTGATCCCGCCCATGATCGCCAAGGTGTCGGCGGCGTTCCGGCTCTTGGGCGGCTTGAAGTGGGGGACGCCGTTGCTGACGGCCTCGACGCCGGTGAGCGCGGTGCAGCCCTGGGAGAAGGCGCGCAGGATCAGCGCGACGAGCAGCCAGCCGGTCGTGCCGTGGGCGGTCGTGATCCCGAAGTGGGCGGACTCCGCCCGCGGGGTGTCACCGGCGAGCGCCCGTGCCGCACCCCACGCGATCATGACCGCGACCACGGTGACGAAGCCGTAGGTCGGGACGGCGAAGATCGTCCCGGATACCCGGACGCCGCGCAGGTTCATGAGCGTCAGCAGCGCGATCAGGCCCAACGAGACGTGCACCGCGTACGGCGCCATGGCGGGCAGCGCGGACGCGGCGTTGGCGACCCCGGCGGACACCGAGACCGCGACGGTCAGCACGTAGTCGACCAGCAGGGCGCTCGCGGCGGTCAGCGAGGCGTTGACGCCCAGGTTCTCCCGGCTGACGACGTAGGCGCCGCCGCCGCTGGGATAGGCGTGGCAGGTCTGCCGGTAGGACAGGACGACCACCGCCAGCAGGGTGATCACCGCGGCCGCGACCCACGGCGTGAGGTGGATCAGCGCCAGCCCGCCCAGGCCGAGCGCGAGCAGGATCTCCTCGGTGGCGTAGGCGTTGGAGGACAGCGGGTCGCTGCAGAAGACCGGCAATGCGATCTTCTTGGGGAGCAGCGTCTCACCCAGTTGCGCGGTGCGCAGTGGCCGGCCGACCAGAAACCGCTTGGGAACGCCCACGGTCTTCCGCATGCAACCCCGCGAGGTGAGTGTCGCGTGACCCCTGTCTTGGCGCCGCCTACCCCTCCCTCCGTCCAGCGAACGGCCCGACCCCGGTTGTGACCTGCTCTTTCCCATAACCGTAGGAACGCCAAAGCCCGCGGGGGCGCGCCGCGCGGCGGGTCAGGAGGAGGAGACGTACTTGCGCCAGGTGAACCCGCCGGCCGTCTCGCCACCGGACATGAGCGCCATTTTGTTCATTCTCCTCGAATTGGTCGGTATCTGGCGCTGAGTCGAAAGAGCTTGAAATGAGAGCCGGAGGCCGGTAAAGACAGTTGGCGGCTGTCCCATATCTCCAGGCACCATGGAAGATCACCTCAACCAGTCCCCCCTGGTTCACCCTCCGGAGGCTCCCGATGAATGAAAACCGAGCACGCATCTTCTTCGGTGCCGAACTCCGCCGCAAGCGCGAGCAGACCGGGCTCACGGGCAAAGAATTGGCGGACGCGCTCGGCTGCACGCCACAGTGGATCAGCACCATGGAGAGCGGCCGCAAGGTCTCCAAGCAGAGCGCCGAAGACCTTGACACCTACTTCAAGACGGACGGCATCTTCCACCGCATGTGGAAGCTGGCCAACGACGTTGAACTGCAGACGGCGCTGCCCCCGGGCTTCGCTGAGTACGCGGAGCGAGAAACGAAGGCCAGATCAGTCCGCGCATTTTCCGGTTTCCTCGTCAACGGCCTCTTCCAGACTGAGGACTATGCGGCAGCGGTCATGGGGATGACTCATGGTGACCATGTCTCGGAGTTGGTTGCGAAACGCATGGAGCGCCAGGCGATCCTTCATAGGGAAAATGGTCCCCTTGTTTGGTTGGCCATCGACGAAGTGATCTTGCATCGTGTGATCGGAAGCCCCGAGGTCATGCATGGGCAGCTCGAAGCGCTACTCGGGGCTTCCGAGCGGGGTGGAGCAGTGATCGAGGTCATGCCTTTTCGCGCGGGCTATCACGTGGGCCTCACCGGCGACTTCACCATCCTCGGCTTTCCGGATGGAGCCAACGTCGCCTACACGGAGTCGTCCGGTATTGGAACCTTGATCCAGAGACCCGACAGGATCGCGGACTTCGTCGTACGCTGGGACTCGCTTAGAGGCTACGCACTCTCTATCGAGGAGTCGCGAGCCGCGATAAGGGCAGCGATGGAGAGACTATGAAGGACACGCCGAGCCTCCACTGGCGTAAGAGCAGCTACAGCGGCCATGAAGGTGGCAACTGTGTTGAGGTCGCGCGCCTTGCGTCGCTGGTCGGGGTGCGGGACTCCAAGGACCCGGACGGGCCGAAGCTGATGTTCTCCCCAGCGGCCTGGGATGGCTTCACCGCCGACATCAAGTCCGGCGCGGGCGGCCGGTACTGACGATTCTTCTTGCCTGCGAGCCCCCGGCCACAGGAATGCCGGGGGCTCGCGTAAAGCGCTGGGGCGTGGTCAGGGGTTGGCGGGGATGTAGGGCGGGGCGACGCCCCAGTCCCAGTGGGGCATCGGGGCCTCCAGGGGCGGCTTCGAGTCCGGCTGGGAGTTGGCGAGGGCGATGCGCGTCCCCCACTCGATGTACGACGTGAACGCGGCGCGGAACTCCGGGTCGGCGGGGAGGCCGGTCTCGTCCGCGGCGTCCATCAGCAGGGAGACCCAGCGGCGTCGCTGCGGTTCGGTGATGGCCTTGCCGAGGTGCTGCCGGACCATGTGGTGGTATCCGCCGCGCTCGCCGCTGTACCGCTCGGGGCCGCGGAATACCTCGCCCAGCCAGATCGCGACCCACTTCGGGTGGTCGGGTGCCATGTGCTCGAACAGCGGTCTGAGCAGGTCGTCCTTGAGGACGTTCGTGTAGAAGACCTCGGTGAGCCGTTCGAGCGCCTCGGCGCCGCCCGCCCACTCGTACATCGTCGGGACGGATGAGCCGGTGCCGCGCACGGACGTCCGCTCGTAGTGCCGCATTTCCTCGATGGCCTGGACGTACGGCTTGATCTCGGCGAAGAACGCGGGGAAGTGCTCACCGCCCCGGAAGCCCTTCATGTGGTCGTCGGCGGACGTCCAGCCGATGCGCAGGACGTAGACGCCGGGCTCCTCGACGCAGCGGGACAGTTCGTAGTCCACGCACTGGGGCGCGGCGGCGAGCGCGGCCGACGCCCGCGAGTAGGCGGCCTCGAACTCCTCGGCCGTCCGCGGGTCGATGCGGTAGCGGATGTACTCGACGATCATTCGGCCCCCAAGGGTGCAACCGGTCGGGTAATCACTGTAATTCTGTAATCACCCGACCGGTGGCCGAATCGATCAGTTCCCGGACGCCGTGGAGCGGCGGAGCCAGGCGACCGCTGCGGCGGCCGCGCCGATGACGAGGGCGATCAGGCCGATCCACAGCCAGCCCGAGGAGCCGCCCGAGTCGTCGGTGGACGCGGCGTTCGTCGCGGTCGGCTCCGGCGCCGCGGGCTCGGCGGCCGCGGTGGACGGTGCGGCGGACTCGGCGGGCGAGCCCTCCACGGTGAACTTGTAGGTCCCCTGGATGGGGTGGCCGTCCGACGACACGACGCGCCACGCGACCGTGTACTCACCGTTCGGCAGCGTGCCGAGCGCCGCCGTGACCTTGTTGTCGACCGCTTGGGGGTCTCCCGACTGGTACTGCTTCTCGGACGCGTCCGTGACGACGACGCGCGGCAGCCGCACCGGGCCCGAGAACGTCAGTTCGATCTCCGGCGGCGCCTCGACGGTCGCGTCCTTCTTCGGGTTCGACCCGGTCAGGGTGTCGTGCGCCGATGCCGGGGCCGCGAACAGCACCGCCAGTGCGACGGTCAGCGCCATCGCCGCGGCCACCCTCACCATGCGGATCATGCCTTGCTCCTCGTCCGTGCCATGCCGGCTCCGCCGACTCCGATACCGATCACCCCGATGGCGATGCCGATGCCGCCGAGCAGGCGGGCCGTCCCGTCGCCGGCGGACGCCGCCGCGGGCTCGGCGGGCTTCGCCTCGGCGGTCAGCCCCGCGGTCTCCGTGCCGCCCTCCGGGAGCAGCCTGAGAACCGGCGCGGGGTGCTCGGGCTCCTCCGCGCCCTCCGCCGGCGGCTCCTCCGCCCACTTGACGACCTCGCCGTTCGAGTACGTCTGGTCCGCCTTGAACACCATCAGGTCGGTGTCGGTGGGCAGCCGGCCCATGGAGACGTCGAACTCCTGGAACTCGCCGGGCGCGATCTCGCCGCCCGACCAGGTGATCTTGCTGACGGCCTCGGTCAGCTCGCCGCCGTGCGCCTTGACGGGCTCGGGCAGCTCGGCCTTCTCGACCTTCACCTTCCAGCCGGGGACGGGCCGGACCGACACCGACGACAGCGGGTGCTCGGCCGGGAGGTGCACCACGACCTTCGTGGTGGACGCGTTGTCCCGCTCGTTCGGCACGCGGAACGCGACCTTGGCGTACGAGCCCTGCTCGGCGGTCTTCGGGTTGGCGGTGACGTGCGCGGACGCGGCCGTGGCCAGCCCCGTGACCGATATGGCGGCGAGGGAGGCCACCGCGCCCGCGCGGCGGGCATGCGGAATGAAGGACATGACGGAACTCCGTTCGAGTCGTACGGGGGAGACACGGGAGCGCCGTGCTGCGGCGTCCCGGTGACGTACGGCGCTCAGCTGTGGGCGAGCGCCCTCGAACGGATCGGTGGACCCCGCCGGACGACCTGGTGCCGCAGCACCCGGCCGGTGGCGGTGACGGCGGCGGCCGCCGGTGTCAGCGGAGTACGCCGCGGCGGCGCCGCCGGTTCAATGGTGAGGAGGGCGATGAGCAGCCGGATCGGGCGGTCCGCCGCGGCGGCGACGCGCCGGGCCAGCGACCACGCGGCCCGCTCGCCGCGCCGCAGCCACCACGCCGCGACCATGGCGGCCGCGGTGTGCGCGAGCGTCATCGCCGGGCCGTCCGCGCCGTGCGCGACCGGGACCATGACGTCCGGCCCGTGTGTCATCGCGCCGTGCGCCGCCGGGTGGTGGACGGGGCCGGACGCCGCCGTGAACAGGGTGTGCAGCGCGAACTGCCCGCCGAGGAGCCCGCCCAGGATCGTCGCCAGCGAGCGCTCGTGGCCCGCCAGCACCAGGGTCACGCCGAGGACGAGGAAGAAGCCCGCTGCGGCCGACCAGGCCGGGACCGTCCCCGCGGCCAGCACGTGCCCGGTGACGGCCAGGGTGACGCACACGGTGGCGAACACCACCGCGCGAGCGGGCCGGAACACCGGGTTCGGGGCAGGCGGGGACATGGCGCCACCATCCTCCCACCCGGGTCGGCGGCCGCGCAGCCGACCCCGTCATATCTTTCAGACACGCCCAACATCTTGGGGTTGCGCAAAGATCGCCAACTAGATGTAGGGTTCAATCCCGTGCTGGTTCGCCCCCGCCGTCCGCGGCGGGGGCGACGTGAGAGGGAACCCGGTGCGAATCCGGGACTGCCCCGCAGCGGTGAGCGGGAACGACCGCCGTCATCGAGCACTGGGCCGCACGGCCCGGGAAGCGACGGCCAGTAGGACGCCTCGGAAGAGGCGGCGCCCGCGAGTCCGAAGACCTGCCCGCACGTCGTTCGTCCAGGCCTCGCGGGTGGGCTCGGGACGGAGCGCGGTGCGCCCCGGCGGGCGGCTCGCGTCCCGTTCGCATGCCTCCGTGAGGCGGTCTGCGAGGGGAGAAGAGCACGTGACACAGGATCTGGCCGCGCCGCCCACGGCGTTCGCGGAGATCGCCGCCGAGGTCGAGGCCGCCTGCGAGGCGATACCCGGTGCCGACGCGGAACGGGTGCTGGCCGCCGTCCGGCCCGGCGACGGCGCGGACGCGGCAGCGCTGCGGGACCTCGCGATCGGCGAGGCGGGCGCCCTGGTCCCCGCCGAACCCGGGTACTCCAGGGTCGCCGCGCGGCTCCTCGGCGCCCGCATCCGGGCGGAGGCCGCGGCCGCGGGCGTCCGGACGTTCGGCGAGTCGGTCGCCGCCGCGCACCGCGAGGGCCTGCTGGCGGACGCGCCCGCCGCGTTCGTCGCCGCCCACGCGCCCGCGCTCGACGCGCTCATCGACGAGACGGCCGACGACCGCTTCGAGTACTTCGGCCTCCGCACCCTGTACGACCGGTACCTGCTGAGGCATCCGCGGACGCGGCTCGTCCTTGAGCGCCCCCAGCACTTCCTGCTGCGCGTAGCGTGCGGTCTCGCCGACACGTACGACGAGGCGGCCGAGCTGTACGGGCTGCTCAGCACGCTGTCGTACCTGCCCAGCTCGCCGACGCTGTTCAACTCGGCCGCGCGCCGCCCCCAGCTGTCGTCCTGCTTCCTCCTCGACTCGCCGCGCGACGAGCTGGAGTCGATCTACGAGCGGTACGCGCAGGTGGCGCGGCTGAGCAAGTACGCGGGCGGCATCGGGATCTCGTGGACGAAGGTGCGGTCGCGGGGCTCGCTGATCCGCGGCACCAACGGGCACTCCAACGGGATCGTCCCGTGGCTGCGCACGCTCGACGCGTCCGTCGCCGCCGTCAACCAGGGCGGGCGCCGCAAGGGGGCCGCGTGCGTGTACCTGGAGCCGTGGCACGCCGACGTCGAGGAGTTCCTCGAACTGCGCGACAACACCGGCGAGGACGCGCGCCGCACCCACAACCTCAACCTCGCGAACTGGATCCCGGACGAGTTCATGCGCCGCGTCGAGCAGGACGCGGCGTGGTCGCTGTTCGACCCGAAGGAGGTCCCCGAGCTGGCGGACCTGTGGGGCGACGCGTTCGACCGCGCGTACCGCGAGGCGGAGAAGGAGGGCCGGTACGTCCGGCAGCTCCCGGCCCGCAGGCTGTACGGGCGGATGATGCGCACTTTGGCGGAGACGGGCAACGGGTGGATGACGTTCAAGGACGCCGCCAACCGCGCCTGCAACCAGACCGCCGAACCAGGTCAGACGGTCCACCTGTCGAACCTGTGCACGGAGATCCTGGAGGTGACCGGTGACGGCGAGGCGGCCGTCTGCAACCTCGGGTCGGTGAACCTCGCCGCGCATGTCACGCCGTCCGGGATGGACTGGGACCGGCTCCGCGCCACCGTCCGCACCGCCGTCCGGTTCCTGGACCGCACGATCGACCGCGGCTTCTACCCGACGCCCGAGGCGGAGGCGGCGAACACCAGGTGGCGGCCGATCGGCCTCGGCGTGATGGGCCTGGCCGACGTGTTCTTCACCCTCCGCCTCCCCTTCGACTCACCGGAGGCCCGGGACCTGTCGACCCGCATCTCCGAGGAGATCGCGCTGGCCGCCTACGCCGCGTCCGCCGACCTGGCCGCGGCGAACGGCCCGCTGCCCGCCTACGCCAAGACCCGGACGGCGCGCGGCCGGCTCCACCTGGACCATTTCCCGGACGCGAAGCCCGTCCACCCCGCCGAGTGGGAGAGGCTCCGCGAGCGGATCGCCGAGGTCGGGCTCCGCAACTCGCTGCTCATCGCCATCGCGCCGACGGCCACGATCGCGTCCATCGCGGGCTGCTACGAGTGCATCGAGCCGCAGGTGTCCAACCTGTTCAAGCGGGAGACGCTCTCCGGCGAGTTCCTGCAGATCAACGGCTACCTGGTCGACGACCTCAAGTCGCTCGGCCGGTGGACGCCGGGCGTCCGCGAGGCGATCAAGAAGGCGAACGGGTCCGTCCAGGGCCTCGTGGACCTCCCGGAGGAGATGCGGACCCTCTACCGGACGGCCTGGGAACTGCCGCAGAAGGCGCTGATCGACCTCGCCGCCGCCCGCACCCCGTACATCGACCAGTCGCACTCGCTGAACCTCTTCATGGAGACGCCGACCATCGGGAAGCTCTCCTCGATGTACGCCTACGCCTGGCGGAGCGGCCTCAAGACGACCTACTACCTGCGCTCCCGCCCGGCCACCCGGATCGCGCAGACGACGGTCGCCGCCGAGACCGCCGCGACCTGCTCCCTGGAGAACCCCGAGACCTGCGAGGCGTGCCAGTGAGCAGGCGAACGGAAGGAAACGGCATGCTGCTCGACCCCGGTATGGACCTGACCCTGCGGCCCATGCGCTACCCCGACTTCTACGAGCGGTACCGCGCCGCGATCCGCAACACGTGGACGGTCGAGGAGGTGGACCTCGCGTCCGACCTCGTCGATCTCGCCCGCCTGACGCCCGCCGAGCTGCACCTCGTCAACCGGCTGGTCGCGTTCTTCGCGACCGGCGACTCGATCGTGGCGAACAACCTGGTGCTCAACCTCTACAAGCACGTGAACGCCCCGGAGGCCCGGCTCTACCTGTCGCGGCAGCTGTTCGAGGAGGCCGTCCACGTGCAGTTCTACCTGACGCTCCTGGACACCTACCTGCCCGACCAGGACGAGCGCGCCAAGGCGTTCGCGGCGATCGAGCACATCCCGTCCATCCGGTCGAAGGCGGAGTTCTGCTTCCGCTGGATCGACTCGCTCGGCGCCCTGGACGAGCTCCGGACAACCGCCGACCGCCGCGCCTTCCTGCTGAACCTCATCTGCTTCGCCGCGTGCATCGAGGGCCTGTTCTTCTACGGCGCCTTCGCCTACGTCTACTGGCTGCGGTCGCGCGGTCTCCTGAACGGCCTCGCATCCGGCACCAACTGGGTCTTCAGGGACGAGTCGATGCACATGGAGTTCGCGTTCTCCGTCGTGGACACCGTCCGGGCCGAGGAGCCCGGCCTGTTCGACGCGGAGCTGACCGCCCAGGTCACCCGCATGATGGAGGAGGCGGTCGAGGCCGAGTCCGGCTTCGCCCGCGACCTGTGCGGGGACGGCCTGTCCGGGATGAGCGCCGCCGACATGCGCACCTACCTGGAGTACGTGGCCGACCAGCGGCTCGTCCGGCTCGGCCTCCCGCCCCGCTACGGTGCGCAGAACCCGTTCTCGTTCATGGAGCTGCAGGACGTGCAGGAGCTGTCCAACTTCTTCGAGCGCCGCGTCTCGGCCTACCAGATCGGAGTCGAGGGGACGGTCGCCTTCGACGAGGCGTTCTGAACGGCGTTCTGACACCGGCCCGCCCCGGGCGTGCCCGACGGAATAAATCTCAACGTTGACCTACTTGACGCTAGAGCTCATGGCGGCGATTATCTTAGTATTAAGATAATCAACACGAAGGTATCGAGATGTCGGGCACCCCCGGGACGGTCGCGTTCACCGCCCTCACCCCAGTCGTCTGGGGATCGACCTATGCCGTGACCACCGAGTTCCTCCCGCCCGACCGACCGCTCCTCACCGCGCTGCTGCGCGCGCTGCCGGCCGGGCTGGCGCTGCTGCTCATCGCCCGCGTCCTGCCGCGCGGCGTGTGGGTCTGGCGGGCCGCGGTGCTCGGCGCGCTGAACATCGGCGTGTTCTTCCCGCTGCTGTTCCTGGCCGCCTACCGGCTGCCCGGCGGCGTCGCCGCCATCCTCGGCGCGGCCAGCCCGCTGTTCACCCTCGCCCTCGCCGGGCTCCTGCTGTCCGAGCGGCCCACGGGGCAGAAGCTCCTCGCCGGGGTCATCGGCGTGTTCGGGGTGAGCCTCGTGGTGCTGCGCGCCGACGCGGTCCTCGACACCACCGGGATCATCGCCGGGCTCGCCGGGACCGCGTCCATGGCCGCCGGGACCGTACTCACCAAGCGCTGGGGACGCCCGGACGGGGTCGGGGCGCTGCCGTTCACCGGCTGGCAGCTCACCGCCGGCGGCCTGCTGCTCGTGCCCGTTGCGCTGCTGGTGGAGGGCGCGCCGCCCGCGCTCGACGGCGCCGCGATCTCCGGCTACCTCTACCTCGCCGTCTTCGGCACCGCCATCGGGTACTGGATCTGGTTCCGCGGCATCTCCCGCCTGCCCGCCACCTCGGTCGCGTTCCTCGTCCTGCTGAGCCCGCTGTCCGCGGCCGTCATCGGCTGGGCCGCGCTCGGCCAGGCGCTCACCCCGCTCCAGCTGGCGGGCATGGCCATCGCCTTCGCGGGGATGCTGCTCGGCCAGATCCCGCCGAAGACCCCGGCGCC
>NZ_SMKB01000206.1:0-12815 GCF_004348575.1 Actinomadura sp. 7K534 | reverse complement strand
GGTGGGGGCTGGAGCCGGTCTGGGGCGGACCCCGTAGGGGTACCAACGGAACCGGCACACCCGGAACCGATCACCGCATTTGCGACACGCTGCATACCGACGATTTCGGATGTGATCGTCACCTCGCAGTTCACGAGGCTTTTCTCCCGGTCGTGGTGCATCTTCAGCCCGAAGACATCCAGCAGCCGCCGCAACGTCGCCTCGGGTAGTAGTTCCAGGTCGACCGGTCCGGTCGGCAGCAGATCGAGCAGTTCGGGTGCCGGGCGGACGGGTGCCGCCTCCTGTAGTTCCCGAAACTTGGCCTGTTCTGCCTTAAGATCTGCGGCGATCTCGGCGGCGCGCTCGTTGACACGCTGAACGAGTGCCGGGGTGGGCTCCTTCAGGTTCCCGTTGGGCAGGTAGGCGCGCTTCGGGCTGCACACGTAGTAGGTGTGGCCGGAGTCCTGCTTGCCGAACATCCGCCGCCCGCACAGCCCGCACGTCATGTAGGACCTCAGCACGAAGACCCGCCGAGGCTTCTTGGGCCTGCTCGGGCCACCGGAGCGACTCCGCGACCGTACGTTGTCGCGGGCGACCCGTTGCGCCTCGGTGAAGACCTCGATCGTCACCAGGCCAGGGTGGGTGGGCTGCCCGGACCACACCCACGCCTCGGGCGGGTTGCTCCTACCGCCCGCCGAAGATGTGGCTTTGCGGTTCCACACCATGTAGCCGGTGTACTTGGGGTTGCACAAGACGTCGCGGACCGAGGAGTAGGTCCACCTGCCCACGCTTCGGGACTTGGCCGTCGCGACTGGTGGCGGACTCCGCTCCAGGTCGACGTTGAGACGGTCGGCGATCTCCTGGTATCCCAGGCGTTCATCTATCCGCATCTCGAAGATCGCTTGGACGACCGGGCCCCGCACTTCGTCGGGGACCAGCACGTGCTTGGTGGCTCCCTGTTCGCGGCGCGCGGCCACCGGGTGAGGGACCTTCCTGGCCGCGTACCCGTACGGCGGCCGTCCGGTGTTTGAAGCCCTAGACCGCTCACGACTTGGAACACCCTCCAATACGTAGAGTCACCGACCCTTCCGGAGGGCACATAGACGACTGTGAGGGAACTGAGCGGACCTGGGGATGCGGTCGACCGCGGCGAAGGGTTCGGCGAGCGGCTGCTGGGCCAGCTGCTGGATCGGGCACACGAGATGCCGCCGCAGCTCATCGCCCCCCTGGTGGCCGAGGAGATACGCGCGATCGGCGGCCGGGACATCTCGATCCTGCTGCAGGACTACGCCCAGCTCTCTCTGGTGCCGCTGCCGGGCAGGGGCCTCACCGACGGCGAACCACTGCGGCTGGAGGGGTCTCCGGCCGGGCGCGCGTTCCTGTCGGAGACCGTCGTCGAGCAGCCGCGGGACGACGGTGTGCGGATGTTCTTGCCGCTGCTGGACGGCAGTGACGAGATCGGCGTGATGGCCCTGACCCTGGACAGCGTCGATGACGACGACCGCCGGCTGCTGCGGCGGCTGGCCGGCCTGGTCGCCGACATGCTGGTCACCAAGAACCACTACACCGACCAGTTCCTGCGGACGCGACGACGCGAGCCGATGAGCGTGTCCGCGGAGATCCAGTGGTCGCTGCTGCCTCCACTGACCATGACCACGCCGCAGGTCGCCGTCGCCGGCATCCTGGAACCCGCCTACAACGTCGCAGGCGACAGCCTCGACTACGCCCTCAACGACGACGTCCTCCACCTCGCCGTGATCGACGCGATGGGACACGGCTTGAACGCCGCCGTACTGGCCACCGTCGCCGTGGGCGCCTACCGCCATGCCAGACGCGCCCAAGCCGGCCTCGCCGAGCTGTACGCGTTCATGGACACCGCCATCGACGCCCAGTTCGGCCCCGACCACTTCGTCACCGCACAGATGATGCGCCTCAACACCGGTACCGGCCACCTGGAATGGGTCAACGCCGGCCACCCCGCCCCGATGCTGATCCGCGACCACCGCGTCATCGGCGCCCTGGAAGGCACGAGCACCCTGCCCGTCGGCTTCGGCGGCTCGAAACCTGAGATCAACAGCGAGCGGCTCCGCCCCGGCGACCGCGTTCTGGCCTACACCGACGGCCTCGTCGAAGAGCACACCGCTGGCGGGGAACAGTTCGGCGAGGACCGCCTGATCGCCACCATCGAACGCGTCGGACCCGCCAGCGCGACCGTCCAGCAGATGGTGCGCGACCTCTCCCACACCCTCATGCGCGAACGAAGCGGGGTCACCAGCGACGACGCCACCCTCTTCCTCATCGAATGGCGCGGCGGAACCGCCGACCACCTCAGCAGACCACTCCTGTGACCGAAGATCCCGGGCCGGCCGGGTAGGGCGAGCGCCGAGCATGATGTGGTTCCTGCCCTCGGTCGCGTCAGGAGACGAAGGCGCCCGCCACGATGAGCGCGCAGACGAGGGCCACCGCAATGGCCATGCCGCTGATGAGACCCATCATCAGCCGCAGATAATCGTCTTTCATGGTCATCGGGCACCTGTCGTCCTGGTCACGGTCGTCGAGCCCGGAGTGCGAGCCGGTCCCGCGCGGACGCCGAACCGCCCGTCGGGAGGCGGCGCACGGCGTGATCGCCGTCATGCGGCGAGTTCGGTGTGGAGGTCCGGGGCCGGGTAGAGGGGCAGGGCGCGGTCGAGCGCGGTGACGCGGAGGAGCGCGGCGACCTGATGGCCGGGGGCGACGAGCCGGAGCGTGATGCCGAGTGCGGCGGCGCGGCGCTGGATGCCGACCAATACGGCCAGTCCGGCCGCGTCGGCGGACGCCACCTCCCCCAGATCGAGGATCAGGAGTCGGCCGCTGCGCCGCAACGCGCCGATCAGGTGCTCGCGCAGTGCCGGAGCGGCGGCGCCGTCCAGGGCCTCCGACAACGCGACGATGGTGTGGCCAGGGCGCTGGCGGGCGGGCATCCTCACCTCGTCGGGGGCCCGGACCAGACTTCGGGCAGCCGACGTGGGGATGGTGATAAGAGCGGTCATGGCGATCTCCGATCGCAGATGGTCCATACTGCCGGACGACCCGGGGCGGCGGGCCGGATCAACGTGCCGCGAACTCTTCTCGGAGTCGCCCGCCCTCGGACTCCCAGGCGCTCTCCGAGCTGTCCGAAGTGCCAGCCCGGTTCGTCCGGCCGGGTGGTGAGGCGAGGGCGGCCAGCAGGTCAGGGGTGTGCAGGAGGTTGTGAGGGTGGGACGCCAGCTCCATCGACGCCTCGGCTTCCTCCCGGGGCGTGGCGGCCGGGACGGTGAACAGGTCCACACGCCGGCCGTCGGCGTAGATGGCGGTCAGCAGCCCGGAGGGCAGGGAGTCGAACCAGCTCAGCCGCACCACCCGGGTGTCGGCCGGGCCGTCGATGCGCAGCCGTCGGGGACGGCTGTCCCAGTCGTCCGCCCGGAGCATGACGTGGGTGATGAGGCGGTGGTCGTCGATGGGACCGTGGTCCTGCAGGGCCAGGATCAGGCCGGGCAGTTCCGCGACCGGGTCGGCGGACCGGGGCCACCAGCCGCCGTCCAGCAGGGGACGCGCGGAGCGCGGAGGGGCCGCGGGGCGCAGCAGCAGCCGTGGCGTCGAGGGCGGTGACAAGCTGATCGTGGTGCGGCGTTCGGCGGTGGTCCACATGGCAGGCGCCTTTCTTGGCTTCCGATCGGTGCGGCGGCTGGGGGTGCTCAGCGGAGGCGCTTGCGGGTCAGCGGGCGCAGTTGCGTGAGGCGGGCGGACCCCAGGATCAGGGTGACCGCGATCCCGGCGGCCATGGCGGCCATGAGCACGACCGCCAGCGGCAGGACGCCGCTCAGCCCGGCGAAGGAGATCCGCACATCGCCGGTATTGCTCACCAGGAGCACCATGAAGAGGACCGAGATGGCCGCGACGGCCCACAGCTCTGACCACACCACGCTGGTGCGGACCGCCGTCACCGTTCGCTGCGCAGGTGGCTGCTTGCGCCGATCGGGGAGCCTGGGGCCAGGTGGGTTGAGCTGGGACGCTGAACCGGTCTGACCGGTGCGCCCGTTGGCGCGCGGCCTGTGCGAGGTCTGCATCACTCCCCCTCTCAGGGGGGCGGCCGGTGTGGCGGATCAACCCTCAGAACAGGATGCCGTCGTTTACCGGATACTTTTTATTCTACTCGACTATTCGCCGATATACGGAAAACGCACATAGTTTCTGAGCGCTTCACTCACGCATCGTAACCGCCGACGCCGGAGTACGAGAAACCCGCCCCCACTTCTGCTGTATTCCGGTCGAGGCGACGGGCTACCAGCGCGAGTGATGGGTTTATGCATGGATTGACCGTGTCCGTCCTCGGGCCGTCGCGCTTGCTGGACGCAGCCGGCCAGCACCCCGGGAGAGGTCGGGCCGGACGCGACGCTACGGCCGGACCGCCGGCCCGGCACCGGCGGCGAACGCCAGCTCGCCCGCCGCTGACGCGGCCCGCCGCTGACGCGGCCCGGCGCGGGGGCGGCCCGGCGCGGGGGCGGCCCGGACGTCAGTCCGGGTCATCGCGTCGAGGCGGATCGAACTCCACGTCGACGTTCTCGAAGCCTTTGTGACGTTCGGTCTCGGCGTAGGAGGTGTAGGCGCGCCGGTCCCCGGCGGTCAGCTCGACGTTGTCGGTGAAGGGCGTCAGGAGGCTGCGGGGCCACAGCCGCTGCTCCCGGACGACGTTGATCTCGGCGCTCAGCACGAAGGTGACCGCGCCCAGATAGATCCACGTCAGTAGGCCGAGGACGATCCCGAACATGCCGTAGGTGGCGCTGGCGCCCTTGAGCATGTGACCGAGCAGGAACGTGCCGGCCCACTGAATGACCTGCCATACCAGCGCCGCGGTGATCGCCCCCGTCCGGACCTGCGCGATGGTGAGCCGCCGGGCGGTCAGCACCCGGAACGCCACGGTGAACAGCACGACGTTGACGGCGACGGCCACCAGGATCGCCACCGCCCGCACACCGGCGCCGCCGCCGAGAACCCCACCGGATGCGGTCACCGCCGACAGCAGCGTGGTCACCAGGATCACCGCGCCACCGAACGCCAGCAGCGCCAGGCTGCGCACCCTGGCGGCGAAGGGGTTCGGCCGCGAGTTGCGCGGCACCCCCCACATCTTGTTCAGGGCGTTCTGTGCAGCCTGTACGACGCCCAGGCCGCCGTACAGGCTGCCTATGGAACCCGTGGCCAGGGCCAGGATGCTTCCTTGAAAGCTATGGATGTTCGCGCCGATCTGGTCCCCGAGGACCGGGAACTGCGCGAGCGCCGAATCCAGTACACGTTGCTGCAGATCCGGGTTGTCCTCCAACGCGAACCCCAGAGCGGTGACCAACAGCAGCAGCAGCGGGAACAGCGACACGAACCCGTAATAAGTGATCAACGCCGTGAGGTACGCGCCCTGGTCGTCCACGAACTTGTACACCACCGCCAGCGGCAGTCCCGCCCAGCGATGCCGCCTCTGATAGGCGTCCACGCGGCCGACCACTCCCACACGGCTCTTCTTCCCCCATCAGCGCGCCCCCAACGCTCGACCGCCCGGTTCGGGCGCGGGCCGTCTCCTGCCCGGTCGGCGACGTCCGGCGGCAGTAGCCGCGCCTCGGCCTCGTAGTGCAGGACGTTCAGGTCCGGTACGGCATGACCGTCCCCTGGGCATCATGCGAGAGGTCTGGACCCGATCGCAGGGTTAGACCGCAGGTCGTGAGCGGTCTATGCTGCGTGCGACGGCGGTAATCGTCTGTCCGGCCGCTCCAGACCCTGGCGGCGTAGGTGCATACGCTCCAGGGAAGGTCGTCATGACGGCATTCGAATCCTCGCCCCCATCCTCCGTTCCACAGAAAACGCGGGCGGGTCTGGACACCACGGCCGGCGACCGCGGCCGAGCCGGGGCGCCGGTCAGTCTCCGGCGGACGGACGTCGAGTGCGGTGCCGGGTCGACGGCGACGCTGCTGGCACTGGCCGGGGAGATCGACGCGTCCAACAGCAGCTGGCTGACCGTCCGGCTCAACACCATGATCACCAGCGCGTCCACCGGCCACGGCCGCACCGCGCCGAGCAGCGGTGTGGTCATCGACCTCACGCGCCTCAGGTTCTGCGACGCCAGCGGCATCACGGTCCTGGTCAAGGCTTTCAAACACGCCCGGAATCAGCGGCTGGTCCTGAGCATGGCCGGAGCCACGGGGCGGGTCGATCGCGTCCTTCGCCTCACCGGCATCGGCGAGGTCATCAGCCTGCATCCGAAGCCGGCGGACGCGTTGGCGGCGCTGCGCCGACGTGACGATCGCACGGCTCAGCACCCGGAAAGCGCCCTCGACGGCTGACCTGCCCAGTGCTCCGGTTGGAGGCGCTTGGCTGGGCGTACGACGTGCGCTGGCCCACCGCGGCCCGGATCGCTGCACGACGCCGCGCGGCCACGACCGCGGCCGAGAACCCATCGGCCCGTGAAGCCCGCGGCGTACCGGGCGTCACCTGCCGAGCGGGCAGGCATCCGGGTGCTCGTTCGTTCCCGTCATCGTTTCGCGGTCAACCGTGGTCGGCGCGGCGGCCGGGATCGTGTGGCGGGTGCAGGAAGCCCATCACGGCGGGGTCGTCGTCGATGACGGCCAGCGCGAGGTCGGCGAGTTTGCGGTTGGTGTCGCGGGCCTGGGCGCGCAGAGCGGCGAAGGCCTGATCGAGTGAGGTCTGGTGGCGCTCGGCGAGCATGCCCTTGGCCTGCTCGATGATCACACGGCTGTTGAGCGCGATCTGCAGTTGCTGTGACAGCAGCTGATGTTCGCGGGCCGCGCGTTCGCCCAGGATGCCGATGGTGGCGACGTCGGCCATGGCCTGCCCCAGCGACTGGACCGTGGTCGCCTCGTCGACGGCCAGGACCGTGGAGGGGGCGGTGAACAGGTTCATCGCGCCGATGATCCGCTCTCGCATCCGCATCGGCAACGCCACCACCCCGCCGTAGCCGGCGTCGAGGGCCGCGGCGCTGAACAGCGGCCACCGGGAGGCTTCGGCGGCGAGGTCGGCGACCCTGACGGGCCGGCCGGTGGCGAAGCAGTCCAGACAGGGGCCCTGCCGGGCTTGGAGCTGGAACAACTCCAGCAGCCGGGTCTGTTCGGTAGAAGCCGCGATCACCTGTAGCTCGTCGGCCTGGTCGGTGAGCAGGATCCCGGCCGCCTCCACCTTCAGCAGTTCCACGCAGCGCTCGGCCAGCCGGTGCAGGAACTCGATGAGATCGAAGTCGACCACCAGGGTGTCGGCCAGCTCGACGAACACCTCAGCGAGTCGTTGTTGCTGTGGCATGGCTGCTCAATCCGTTTCCTCGGCCCAGTGGCTGGGGGTCCTGTCGTGTGATGTCGTCTCTCGTAGACCGCAGTGGTCATCGTGTCGATCCATCGTGTCGTCACCCGTCGGGAAGGTCGTCGGGATGGAACCGCAGCCGCCGGTCCACCACCTGGCGGGCTAGCCGGGCCAACGGGACGCCTTCGGTGAAGGCGCGGGCGCGCAACGCCGCGAACGCGTCCTGCAGACCCACGCCGAGCTGGACGGCGACCATCCCGGTCGCCTGATACACCTCGATCCTGCCCTCGCCCGGCCCGCCCAGCGGCCAGGCCCCCTGATCCGAGGTCGTGCCGTCGGGCGAGGTCCGGCCCGCGGTCAGCATCACCGCCACCGCCGTCCGGCACAGCGTCACGGCGTCGGCGACCTGCTCCGCGGTCAGCGGTCCCGGCCTGACCCGGTACAGGGTGAGAGTGCCCAGCCGGATCGCCCCCACCTGCAGCGGGAAGGCGAACATCGCCCGTACCCCGGCCGCCGCGGCCACCGGCGCGAACACCGGCCACCGGGAGGCGCCGGCCAGCGAGGACACATCGGCGACCAGCACCTGGCCGCCAGAGGCACCGGCCTCGATGCCCGGACCTTCCCCCAGGGTGAACTGCTGCTCCTCCAAGAGCGCGGCCACCGCATCGGTGGCGTGCGCCCGCTGCCGGCGGTCCGGCCGGGCCGCCACCGACACCGCCGACCCGTCCACCTCCACCGCCGCCACGGCCGCCTGGCACACATGCGCGGCCGTTACCATCTCACCGTCCGCACACCCGGCGACCAGCTCCCATAACCGGGCCGCCCGCGCCTCGCCCGCTGTTGGTATAGCCGCTCACCGCCTCCGCTGTCCGAAGCGACCGGATGGCCACACCCTGAACCCAGCGTCGCACAGTCTCGGCACCGCGAGGCGATCGGCTCTGCTGTTGGGCGCTGCTCGGATCGCCTGTGTCGGCGTCTCGCGCCAGTGAGTTTCGCTGGAAGTAATCGGCGGGCGTTTCTCGGGAATGCTCGCCCGTATGGGAGAGGACAGTGTGACCACAAGCGTGACCACGGACGTTCCAGCCCCCGGCAGTGCAGCCGCCCGGGACCGGGGCGATGCGGGTCCGCGGGGCAGCGACTACGCGCTGCTGTCCCGCGAGGTGAAGCGGGCCGGACTGCTGACCCGGCGGCCGGGCTACTACACCGTCAAGATCGTTTCGAATCTCGTCCTGCTGGCGGCCGGTTGGGCGGCCTTCGCACTGGTCGGGCCGTCCTGGTGGCAACTGCTGGTGGCGGTGTTCCTGGCAGTCGCCTTCACGCAGACCGCGTTCCTCGGGCACGACGCGGGTCACCAGCAGATATCGGGCTCCAAGCGGGTGAACGAGCTGCTGGGGCGACTGCACGGCAACCTACTGGTCGGGCTCAGCTACGGGTGGTGGATCTCCAAGCACAACCGGCATCACGCCCACCCCAATCAGATCGACCGCGATCCCGACGTCGCCACCGGAGCGATCATCTTCACCCGCGAGAGCGTTCGGGCCCGGCACGGCCCCGGTGTCTGGCTGGCCCGGCACCAGGCGTGGCTGTTCTTCCCGATGCTGCTCCTGGAAGGATTCCATCTGCATCTCGCGAGTGTCCGCGCCCTGTTCGGCGGCAATGCCACCGCGCGCGAGCCGGGCAGAACCCGTTTGGCCGAGGGCGGTCTGCTGCTCGCCCACATCGGCGGATATCTCACCGCCCTGTTCTGGGTACTCCCTCCGCTGCAGGCCGTGGGCTTCCTCCTCCTCCAGCAGGGCCTGTTCGGCCTGTACCTGGGCTGCTCGTTCGCCCCTAATCACAAGGGCATGCCGATGCTCGGCAGGAACGACAAGACGGACTATCTGCGCCGGCAGGTCACGACCGCGCGCAACATCCGCGGTGGCCGGATCACCGATTTCGCGCTCGGCGGGCTGAACTACCAGATCGAGCACCACCTGTTCCCGTCCATGCCGCGGCCCAACCTGCGCCGCGCGCAGGCACTGGTGCGCGCCTTCAGCGACCGGCACGGCGTCGCCTACTGCGAGACGAGTCTCCTCCAGTCCTACGCGCAGGCGCTGCGCCATCTCCATGCGGTCGGCGGGCCGTTGCGTCCCGAGCTGGAGTACTGACCGCGCCGGCCGGTCACCGGCGCCGGATCGCGGCACTGGCTTGCCCGAGCTCTGAGCTTTCCTCGCCGACGGGCCGTGCCGCCCGCCTCGGGGCCGTCTGCTCCTCCCCAAGCTGAGCGGGCCTGGATCGGCGGCGCGCTGCGCCTACGCTGGCGGGGCATCGGCGCGTCCCCTGGCGCCTCACAGGCCGGGTGGCGTCCGGTTCAGCGTGCCGGCGGCTGTTCTTGTAGCCGTCCCCCATCAGATTTCCCGGCGTTCTGCGCCGTCGATCGTGTCCGGGAGCGGTCGCGCGGGTCGGTCGGCTTCTCAGGGGCGGACATGCGGGCGGCCGTTTCCAGGGCGGCCCGTGCCGCCGCATCGTCGGTTGAGGCCGGGACGGTGAGAAGGTCGACGCGACGGCCGTCGGCATAGATCGCGGTGAGCAGTCCGGCGGGAAGGTTGCCGAACCAGCTGAGCAGCACCTCCCTGGTGTCCTCCGGGCCGTCGACGCGCAGCCGGCGGGGATGGGCGTCCCAGTCGGTCGCGCGCAGCATGATGTGGACGATGGGGGAATGCTCGTCCGACGGGCCCTGTGCTTGCAGTGCCAGAACCAGTCCGGGCAACTCCACGGCTGGATCGACCGAGCGGGGCCACCAGGCACCGTCCACCCGCGTGCGGCTCGTATCGTCTTGCTTCGGACCAGCGCGGTCGGTCGGGGCCGACGGCCGCATCGCCAGCCGAGGAGTCATGGACGGGGAGAAGCTGATGGTCGTTCTTCGTCCGGCAGCGGTTCGCATAGGTCTGCACCCCTCTCCCGAGAGGCGCGGACGGCGACCCCCGGGTGCGTTGTCGGCGGGGACGGGGCCGACCCGATACTTCGCTACCCCACAGATGCGGCAAAAGTGATTTCTCAGGACGGCCGGCGAGTCGAGCTACCCCATAGCTACGATGCCCTGTTTATCAGATATCTACATCATACTCATGATTTGCTGACGTTTCGGGGGCAGAGCGCGGCAAAATCCAAATGCCATTAATTATACTTTTCTTGGCCTTCGATGAGCGGCATCACCCACGTCGCCGTCAGATGATCCGGAACGTGGCGCGCCCACTACCGGCCTGCTGTCCGGACCGCGCCCCCGGATGGCGGACGCCACTCCGGCATTCCTGTGCGGTCTCGCCCTCCGCCGGATGCGGCGGAGTCTCAGAATCGGCGACGCCGCCACAGCCCCAACGAACCGGCGCCCTCACGGCGTCGGCACGGCCTGGTCCCGTACATCAGGACGAGCAGGATCACTCCGGCGAGCAGAGCGGCCGCGGCCATGGTGATCGCCATCAGCGGCGTGGCGGTCTTCCACAACACCGTGAGGACGATGACCGCCACAGCGATGATCGCAAGAGGTCCGGCAGGGCTTATGGGAGACGGTCGGAGAGCGCGGTCGCGGCGGGCGCGTTCCGGAAGGGGCACGGCATTCCCTGCAAAGCCGGTATGGCGAGTCAACCGGGCGGGATGTCGCCATTGGCCGGATGACCGCAGTCTACGCGCGTCGCAGTGATCCCCCTCCGGTGATGGCCGAACGCTTGTGCCCCCGCCTAAGGCACCAAGCCCCTGGCCCCGCGGCCCGGTAGCGGGTGTGCGCGCAGCAGCGGCCGTCAGCCGGGGATGCGCAGAGCGGGAGCGCGACGTCGTCCTCGCCGCTGGGCTCCGTGCGCTCCATGAGCCGGTCACACAAGTCGGCCATGACGCCGTCCAGGCGGGCCAACACGGTGCTGGGCGGCGCGGTCGTGTCCCAGGCCAGCCGCCGCGCATCACCGGCGGGCAGTTCAGGCCGCTCGAAGCCGCCGCTTTCGAAGCGATTCGCCGGCCCGATGCCGTTCACCGTTCTCGTGCCGGGCGCGGACCAGGGGCGCCCACCGGAGTCCGCGAGCGTCCAGGCTCGCCTCTGAAGCCAAGGCCAGGCGGAGCCCCACACACAGCGCGATGGCAAGGCAAGCGCGTAGACTCACGATGACGAGGGTTTTCGCTATGCGGGCGGCCAAGCCTACATCCCCTGGTTTCTCCATACTCGGGCGCTTCAGCCCAGACAGGCCCGGCGCCATGACGCCGCAACACCACCTCGTCCAAACGGCCGACCACTCCGCCGAACCCCTCGGCCTGACCCTTGCACGGCTCAACGATCGCACCGTCATCGCCATCAGCGGCGATCTCGACGCCGCCTCCACCCCGGTTCTGCGGGAACGCCTGTACGCCGCGCTGCGGGACTGCGGCGTGTACGTGACCGTCGACCTGTCGGACGTGACGTCCTGCGACGCGTCCGGATTGGCGATGCTCGTTGGCGCACGCCGCCGGGCCGAAGCGACCGGCGCCACCTTGACTCTCGCCCGCCTCCGCCCGCAGCCGACCGATCTGCTGCGGGTCACCGGACTGCATCGCGTGTTCATGGTCGGTTCCTCCGCCACCGACGCCCAGGACGCAAGCCCGGACAGCCGGTCGACCGCGGCCTGACTGCGCGCAGGCGCTCGCACCCACCGAACGGGCCATGGCCAGTGCAGATCTGCGGCCCGCGACATCGAGGCCCGGCCACCGCCCGGCCAGAGAAGAGAGCGGGATGACAACATGACCGACGACGAACTACCGGCGACCCTCTGGGGCCCATCGGGCACGTCCCGGGGCGCGGCCGACCGGCGGCGGCTGGCCGCCTCATTCGACCTGATGGCGGCGGTCCTGAACGGGACCACCGTGCCCAGCCTGCTGAAGCTCGTGACCGAGCGGGCCCGCTCCATGGCAGGCGTTCCACTCGCATTCATCGCGCTGCCCGCCGAAGAAGCCCACACCCTGCGGATCGATGTCGCGGTCGGCGTCGGCAGCGACCGGATACGCGGACTGACCGTCCGGCGCGGACGGTCGATGCTCGGCCAGGCGTTCAACTCCCGCCGGGCCCTGTCAGCGCGAATCGTCACCGATCAGACGCTCAGCGCCTTACCGGCCGGGCCGATCCTGATCCTGCCACTGGACAACGGCGAGGCCACCCACGGAGTTCTCGCCGTTCTCGCACGGCCGAGCGCCGAGCCGTTCAGCCCCTCCACCGGCCGCCAACTACTGCTGTTCGCCGACACCGCCGCCCGCCTGGTCCAACTCGCCGAAGACCGACGCACAACCACCCCACCAGACAGCGCGTGCGCACCCATCATCGCCCTCCGCCCTCCACCCACGCGAAGCTGACACAGCCGCCCCTGCTGTTTGCGCAATGGCTCGTGGAGGTTCACGTCGCTCACGCGACCAGGGCGAACACCGTCGAGATCGCCTACACCCCTAACAGCTCCTGGCTCGTCACTCCATCGACACGCGGTTACGGGATATCGGGAAGCGGGATGGGATGCTTAGGCGGGCGTTGGGTGGGC